>NZ_JBHVHV010000025.1:0-58664 GCF_042800035.1 Sutcliffiella sp. NPDC057660 | reverse complement strand
CATGTATTAGGCACGCCGCCAGCGTTCATCCTGAGCCAGGATCAAACTCTCCAATAAAGAGTTTGAGCTTATGCTCAAATGTTGACTAGCTTTGTTACATTTTCGTTCTTTGTTAATCCCTATAAGATTAACGTGGACGCTGTTGTTTTGTTTAGTTTTCAAAGATCATTTTCTAGCGCCACCTCTCAAGGCGACTTTATTATCTTACCAAATTCATTATTCTGTGTCAACAACTTTTTTCATTTCTTTTTTGAAGAAACACTGTCGTTCGTGACAACGTTTATAAATATACCACCGTATAACCCTAAAGGCAATAGCTTTTTGTAATATATTTTACGAAACCTTAATGTTGTAATAATCGCATTATTCTAAGCGGGAATCCAATAGAAATGACGGTGCAAGGCACACTCTAATATTATGTTTCCGAGAATGCAAAAAGGGACTCTTCTCACTGCTAAAGAAGAGTCCCTTTACTATTAACGGTGTCTCATTTGCGGGAATAATAATACATCCCTAATGGAAGGAGAATTGGTTAACAGCATCACGATGCGATCTATACCGATTCCAAGTCCGCCTGTAGGAGGCATTCCGTATTCTAAAGCTTCAATGAAGTCATGATCCATTTCATGCGCCTCGTCGTTTCCTTGCTCTTTTTCTTTGAGCTGCGCTTCAAATCTCTCTTTTTGATCGATAGGATCATTCAGCTCCGTGAACGCATTAGCATGCTCACGTCCTACAATGAACAATTCAAAGCGATCAGTGAATCGTGGGTCTTCGGCATTTTTCTTTGCAAGTGGGGAGATTTCCACTGGATGGCCATAGATGAACGTTGGCTGTATCAGTGTTTCTTCCACTTTCTGCTCGAAGAACTCATTCAGGATGTGTCCGAATTGCATATGTTCTGTAACTTGGATGCCGTGTTCTTTTGCAAGGGCATGCGCCTCTTCATCCGTCATTTGCTGCCAGAAGTCAACACCTGTCGCTTCTTTAACTGCGTCAGCCATGTGCAGTCTCTTCCACTGTGGAGTCAAGTCTACCTCTGTATCGGCATACATGACTTTTGTGCTGCCAAGTACTTCTTTGGCAATATGGGCAATCAGATTTTCTGTAAGATTCATAATATCATTGTAATCTGCATACGCTTCGTACAGTTCAATCATGGTGAATTCCGGGTTATGTCGAGTGGACACACCTTCATTACGGAACACACGTCCGATTTCATAGACCTTCTCCAGTCCGCCGACAATCAGACGTTTCAAGTGAAGCTCAATGGCAATACGCATATAAAGAGTCATATCCAATGTATTGTGGTGCGTGATGAATGGTCGTGCCGAAGCTCCACCTGCGATAGAATGCATCATCGGTGTTTCCACTTCAAGGTAACCGTGGTCATCAAGGTAGCGGCGCATCGCTTGAATGATTTTGCTTCTTGCGATAAATGTCTCTTTGCTTTCCGGATTGGTAATCAAGTCCAGGTAGCGCTGACGGTAGCGTTGCTCCACGTCTTTTAACCCATGATATTTTTCAGGAAGTGGACGTAATGCTTTTGTCAGAAGCTCAAATGAAGTAACTTTAATGGAAAGCTCGCCAACTTTAGTTTTAAAAATCATACCCGTTACTCCAACGATATCTCCGATGTCCGCTGAGTTAAAAATTTCGTAGGCATCATCTCCGACCGCATCTTTACGGATATATAGCTGGATTTGGCCTGTCAGGTCCTGAATGTGAGCAAAGCCCGCTTTGCCTTTGCCGCGCTTAGTCATTATACGTCCGGCAATTGTAACAGAGATTTCTTTTGTATCCAGTTCCTCTTTTTCGATATCTCCGTATTCAGCGATTAGCTGTTTTGAATCGTTTGTACGTTCAAATCTTGTTCCAAATGGATCCAAGCCTTTATCTCTGTGCTTTTGCAGCTTTTCCCGTCTCACCAATAATTGGTCATTCAAGTTTAATTCTTCTTGACTCATCACACTCAACTCCAACCTTCATATTATTCTTTCCTTCTATGTACATGTGTCATTACATATCTTTTCTAACACGTTCCATCTATTACTATATCTTATATTTTTACCAACTATAAATAAAGCTAAAACTGCCAGCATCGTACTGGCAGTTTAGAAGGGTAATCTAGGGGTATTATAGGATAGCCTTGTGGGCGTGTCAAATTACCTGGATGTTCATTTCCTGCTGTTCTTTTTCTTCGACCATGCTGTCTATAAGGCTGACAAGATCTGATCTTGTGTTGCATTCATTGATGGAATTACGCACTTTCGCGTTTCCACGGATGCCCTTCAGGTACCACGCGGCATGCTTCCGCATTTCACGAACGGCAACATTTTCGCCTTTCAGGTCGATCAGACGATCCAGGTGAAGCTTGCATACGTCCATTTTTTCACGCACGGATGGATCTCCTACCAGCTTGCCGGTTTCAAGGTATTGCACGGTACTGTAGATCATCCATGGGTTTCCAAGCGCGGCACGGCCGATCATCACGCCGTCCACTCCTGTTTCCTCGAGCATTCTTTTCGCATCTTGAGGGGTTTCTACATCGCCATTGCCGATTACCGGGATTTTTACGTTTTCTTTTACCTGCTTGATGATGTCCCAATCCGCATGCCCTTCATACATCTGGACTCGTGTTCGGCCATGTACCGCTACCGCCTGGCCGCCGGCACGCTCCACCGCTTGGGCATTCTCGATGGCATAGATATGTTCCTCGTCCCAGCCAGTACGCATTTTGACTGTAACCGGCTTGTCCACTGCATCTACTACCGCGGATACCATTTCATAGATCTTGTTCGGATCGAGAAGCCATCTTGCCCCTGCATCACATTTTACGATTTTAGGGACCGGGCATCCCATATTAATATCGATAATGTCAGCAGTCGTATTTTTGTCTACGAATTTCGCCGCTTCTACTAATGTATCTTTTTCTCCTCCAAAGATCTGAAGGCTTAGCGGTTTCTCTCTTTCATCAATGTAGAGCATGCCCATTGTTTTGGCGTTTTTGTAAAGAATGGCTTTGTCGCTAACCATCTCTGCACATACGAGACCCGCTCCGAATTCTTTGACAGTCAAACGGAAGGCTGCGTTGCATACTCCAGCCATCGGTGCCAGTACCACTTGATTTTTCAGTGTAATATCACCGATTTTCATCATTAACTTTTAACCTCCTCTCTTGTTCTTAGTTCTGGTGGTGTTAATTCTTCTAACGGAACCTTCAATTCTGCCGCAATGGCATGAAGGAATTCTTCTTTTGGCATCCGGTTGCCGCGCTCTACTTCTCCCAGTACGGAAACAGATATGTTTAAATTTTTTGCAAAGGCTTCTTGGGTATATCCCTTCAGCTTTCGAAATGCACGGATACGTCTTCCCCATTTTTCGGCTTCCATACTTGTACCCCTTCTCTTTCTTGTAATTCAAGAAGTGCTTCTTTATCTATATTATTGGGAATAGCTGCACTATCCGCAATCTCTATCAAAGGAACCAACACAAAGGCTCTTTCCCACATTCGCGGGTGGGGAATTATAAGCTCTTCATTTTCAATATTTTCTTGGTTATACAATAAAATGTCAAGGTCTAAAGTTCGTGGCCCCCATCGAATCTCTCTTTCCCTGCCAAAAAAATGCTCTGTTTCTTGTAGAAACTTTAATAATTCAAGGGGGGCATACGAGGTATTTACTTTAATTACCATGTTGAGAAATTTTGCCTGTTCGGTATAGCCGACCGGATCTGTTTCATACATGGAGGAAATTTTCTCTACTTCTACTTCCTTATTCTCACCCAATTTCCTGATCGCGCGGCACAGAATGTCCGCGCGGTCCCCTTGGTTGGACCCCAGTGCAATATAGGAATTATTGTTCATCTTCTGCTCCTTGTAATCTCCACCGCAACCGATTCATAGTGTCCCGGTATGGGAGGGTCCGGCTTGATCGCTTTGACCGTGCAGCGTTCAATAAGAGGAAAATTGCCCAGCACATCTGCCGCAATTCGTTCTGCAACCGTCTCCACCAATTTGTGGGTTTCCTTTTCCACTACCTGCTGGCACGTGTTATAGAGGTCGGCGTAATTGACCGATTGTGTCAGGTCATCCGATTGTCCGGCATTGGACAGGTCGAGCTCCACGGTTAGATCAATGACAAAACGTTGCCCGAGCTTCGTCTCCTCCGGAAAAACTCCATGGTATCCGTAAAACTTCATCTGGTTCACATAGATTTTATCGATGAGTGCTCCCTCCCCTTTGCAGCATGGCATCCATCATTTTGGCCATTCTGGCGATTTCTTTTACATCATGCACCCGAACTATTTGACAGCCCTTTTGAATACCAAGGCACACGGTAGCTCCTGTACCTTCCATTCTTTCCTGAGGGGGCACATCCAACACATGCCCGATGAAGGATTTCCTCGAGGTTCCAAGCAGAACCGGATACCCAAGACTCGTAAAGTGCTCCAGGGCGTTCATCACATCGAGGTTATCCTCTTGTGTTTTTGCAAAGCCGATACCCGGATCAAGCACGATGTTCTCTTCCTTCACGCCTGCCTGCTTGGCAATGGTAATGCTCTCATAGAGGTCGCTGATCATATCCGGAATAAGCTGAGCATATTTCCGTTCCTTACGGTTGTGCATCAGTATGATCGGGACCCCGTATTCGGCCGCAACCTTCGCCATATCGGGATCCGCTTTTGCCCCCCATACATCGTTGATGATGGTCGCGCCAGCCTCAACGGCCCGCTTTGCCACTTCGGCTTTATACGTGTCGATGGAGATTGGCACCTTTATTTTTTTTGCCAAGGCGGAAATGATGGGAATGACCCGCTCCAGTTCCTCCTCCACTTCCACATACAGGCTGCCGGGCCGAGTGGATTCCCCGCCGATATCAATAATATCCGCTCCGTGATCAATCAGTTCCTTGGCACGTTCCACCGCGGCCTCTATGTGATTATATTTTCCGCCATCCGAAAAGGAGTCCGGAGTGGCGTTGAGGATTCCCATAATGAGTGTTTTCTCTCCAAGTGGAAGCTCATAAGGGCCGCACGATAATTTACTCTGATATAAGTTCGTCTTTGCCATTTTGAATTTCAACCCTCTTTGCCTGTTGATAGGACCGTAGCTGCCTGTTGGTGCTTTCTTTGTAGAGTTCTTTTAGACGTTCGAATAGCGTGTGCCGGATTATTGAAAATTCAACATCATCCACCCGGGAGATCCGGACCATTTCCTGCGTGGAATTGGTCACAAACACTTCCTCACTTCGCAGAAGATCTTCTTTCGTAAAAGTTCCCTCTTCCACTTTAACTCCAAGCAGAGATGCCAAGTGGATCACATATTGCCTTGTCACCCCATTCAGGATTCCTGTGGAAATACTTGGGGTGTATAGGGTATTGTTCTTCACCCAAAAAATATTGGATACGACACCCTCGGCGACATACCCCTCTCTAGTAAGGAAGATCCCCTCGGTATCAGACAGCTTTCCGAGCTCCCGTTTTCCTAATAGATTATTAAGATAGTGGTGCGATTTAAGACGAACAGATCCCTCCGGGGTATTGCGGGGAATCTGTAGGAATACAGCTCTTCTTCCTTCATCCTGAACCGGGGCTAAGGGTCTCGTGAATAGAAGGGTGGAAGGCTTTGTATAGGTTTCATTGGGCAGTCCCCAATTACTGATGCCTGCAGTGACATTCAAACGAAGGACACCGTCGGCTAGACCGTTTTTTTCTAGGGCCATCCCGATTAATTGCTGGAGGGACTCATCATCCTCTTCCCATTCAATATAGACGGACGATAAGCCTTCTCTTAATCTTTTCAAATGATCCTGGAAAAGAAATGGTGATCCTTGATAGGTCCGAAATGTTTCAAAAAGCCCTACTCCATATAAAAATCCATGATCCATGACAGGAATGCTCGTATTTTCGATCGGCTGCCACGAACCATCCTTGTAGACAATCATGCTACACCTTCTTTGCGGAATAGGTATCGATAAAGTTTCGCAACAATTCCTTGCCGACAGAGGTCATGATGGATTCCGGGTGGAACTGCACCCCTTCGATCGGCAGCTCTTTGTGGCGTATTGCCATTATTTCATCCTGGTCCGTCCATGCCGTAATTTCAAAGCAGTCTGGCAATGTTTCTTTTTTTACAATCAAGGAATGGTATCTTGTTGCCGTAAAAGGATTGGCAAGGGTACGGAAGATGGTTTTCTCATCATGGTGCATTTCCGAGGTTTTCCCGTGCATCAGCCTTTCTGCCCGAACGACATCTCCGCCAAATACCTGAGCAATGGACTGATGCCCAAGGCAGACGCCAAAGATCGGTTTTTTTCCTGCAAAATGCCGGATTACCTCCAAGGATATCCCCGCTTCATTAGGAGAACATGGGCCGGGCGATATCATCAGAAACTCCGGATCCATTTCCTCTATTTCTTCTATCGTTATTTCATCATTTCTTTTTACAACAAGTTCTTCACCTAGCTCCCCCAAGTACTGTACAAGGTTGTATGTGAAGGAATCGTAATTATCAATCATTAAAATCATACTCTCACCTCAGCTCGTAATTTTTGCTCTTCTTCGCTCAACTCTTTTGCCTTCCAAAGCGCCGCCGCTTTTTTCAGGGACTCTTTGTATTCTCTTTTTGGAACAGAGTCTACTACCACTCCCGCTCCCGCTTGCACATAGGCCATTCCATCCTTTGCAATCATCGTCCGGATGGAAATGTTCAGTTCCATGTCTCCATCAAAACCGATCCAGCCTATAGAACCAGTATAAACAGAACGCCTCACCGGCTCAAGTTCTTCAATGATCTCCATCGTCCGAACCTTAGGTGCACCCGTAATGGTTCCTCCCGGAAACGTAGCTTCAATGATATCATCCACATCTTTGTCCTGCGCCAGTACTCCTTGCACATTGGAAACGATATGCATGACATGCGAATATTTCTCTATCGCCATAAATTCATTTACTTCCACCGTACCGTACTGACACACTCTTCCAAGGTCATTGCGCTCGAGATCCACCAGCATCACGTGCTCCGCGCGCTCTTTTTCATTTTCAATCAGTTCCTTGGCAAGCTGCAAATCTTCCGCATCCGTCTTTCCGCGTGAACGAGTCCCGGCTATTGGCCTTGTACTTACTACCTTGCCTTTTTTCTTCACTAAAAGCTCAGGAGATCCACTTACAAGCTGGAACTCGGGAAATTGTAAATAGCCCATATATGGCGAAGGGTTTATTTTTCTTAAAGCAGTATAGATCTCCATTGGGTGAGTTAAAAGCCTTTCTGCTTGCCTTACAGAAAGGTTCACCTGGAATACATCCCCCTGCGCGATATACTCCTGCACCTTCTCCACCGCTTCCATGAAGGATTCTTCCGTAAAGGAAACCTCCCTGTTCAAGGAATGGCTGACAGACTCAAAAGGATATGTGACAGATTCCGCCTGTTTGCTCCACTCGTTTTGGTACCTATCGAGCATTTCCTCAGCAGAGGCTTCTTCTCCCTCCTTTACATGGACAACCATGTAGAGGGACTTTTCCTCTTTATCATAAACGAACACATCGTCAAACAGCAGGAAATACAAGTCCGGTATGGCAAGATCGTCTTCGGAAATAGAAGGAAGGTCTTCAATGAACCGCACACAATCATAGGTCAAATAACCGATGGCACCACCTGTGAAATCAGGAAAGCCTTCCAGCCTTCTAGTGGTTCTGTCTGACACAAACTCTTTCAGCCTCTTCAAAGGATGACCGTTCACTATATGTTTGTTCCCATCCTTATCCGTGATTTCAAGCGTTGTATCTTTACCTTTGAGGGAAGCTACCGGGTCCAGGCCCATGATACAATACCTTCCTCCACGGCCACTTTCCAAAAGAATATGATAGGGTTTATTTTCAGCCAACGCTTTATACCGGGTAAACCATTCATTCATTTCCATTGCTATCTTACGTCCGACAGGTACTTTTTGCATTCTTGCTGTCACGCTCCTAACTTGCATATTACCTATATTCTACATGAAACTTGTCGATTATTGCACTTCTATAGTCCAATAAAAGAAGCTCTTTTCGTAAAGTATGTTGCTCATGCCCGTAAAAAATCGGCTTTTGGATTTTTTACAGAGGTAAACGTCGCATGATTAAAAAGTGAATTATTTTATAGAATGAAAAGAGCACGGTTGTAGGTAAATTTACGTGCCTATGTTTTATTCGTCAAATCAACAATTTCGGCGAACACCATAAAAAAAGGAAAACAGTATGTACCTGTTTTCCTTTAACATTTCCTATTCTTCAAATTGATATAACGCGGTGCTCAAATAGCGTTCCCCGTTACTCGGGATAACCGCCAGCACTTTTTTGCCCTTCCCGAGCTCCTTCGCCACTTTCAATGCCGCAAAAATGGCCGCTCCAGAGGAAATCCCCCCTAAAATACCTTCCGCTTTAGCAGCAAGACGGGCATATTCGAAGGCTTCTTCGTTTTTGACCGTTATGACCTGATCATAGATTTCCGTATCAAGGATGGAAGGAACAAATCCTGCTCCGATCCCCTGAATTTTATGCGGCCCTGGTTTCCCGCCGGATAGCACCGGGGAATCGGTTGGCTCTACCGCTACAATCTTGATGCCAGGATAAGCTTCCTTCAGCACTTCCCCTGAACCGGTAATCGTTCCGCCTGTTCCAATACCGGAAACGAAAGCATCCAGCTGATCACCCATCTGCTCCACAATTTCTTTCCCTGTGGTTTTACGGTGAATTTCCGGGTTTGCTTTATTATTAAACTGTTGTGGCATGAAAAGATCTTTTTCCTTGGAGATGGCCTCCGCCTTTCGGATGGCACCGCCCATACCTTCTGTACCTGGTGTCAGTACCAGTTCCGCTCCATAAGCACGCAGAAGGTTGCGTCGCTCCAAGCTCATCGTATCAGGCATAACCAAAATTGCCTTCAGCCCTTTAGCCGCTGCCACCATCGCTAAACCGATCCCCGTGTTTCCACTCGTAGGTTCGATAATGGTATCGCCCTCTTTCAGCGTTCCCTCTTCTATTGCCGCATCAATCATCGCTAAAGCAATCCGGTCCTTCACGCTGCTTCCCGGGTTCATGAATTCGAGCTTCAGGTAGACATCCGCCATATCCTCTTCCACGATTCTATTCAGTTTTACTATAGGTGTTTGACCGATTAACTCTTCAATGGAATTTGCAACTCGTACCACTTGAACTCCCCCATTCAATTAAAACTTAGTGTTTTTGTCGGAATTACTTCCATTTAACACCACTTAATCTGAATTGTCAATTTATTTGCATCGACGAAATATGCACCCCTATTGGGCGGAGGGTTGATTCCATTCCACTCCTACCTCTTCCCAAAAAATAGATGGATCCATGGTTCCTTCCATATGCTCCAAGGCAAGCTGGCGTCGAATTTGATCCTTCACTTCTTTATAGGAATATGTAACTCCTTCGATCTTTTCATGCAAATACAGCACCACATAACGATCATCAACAGCAAAAGCATCGCTCCATGAAGCATCCTTCATTCCTTTTGCCTCTTCCAGATATGAGCTTGGGTACATCTCCGTTTTTTCAGTCAAGAAACCTAAGTCTCCCCCTTGGTTTGCAGTAAGCTCATCCGTTGAAACTTCCATCGCAAGAGAAGGGAAGCTCGAACCGCCCTTAAGATCTTTTATCACGGCCTCTGCTTCCTCTTTCGTTTCCACTACGATGTGCGAAAGATGGAATGCTTCGTCCAGGGCGAAAGTTTCTTTATTTTGTTCATAGTAGGATTCAAGCTCCTCTTCCGGGATGGTAACATCTTTTACAAGCAATTCCTCTAAAAGCAGGCTCGATTTGATTTGCTGCTTCACTACTTCTTCTGATGTTGTCTGAAGCATCGGGGAACGGGTGTACATGGTCTTGATCATGTTCCATTCCCTCTCCACCACTTCATCCGAAACGGTGACCTTGTATTTTTTCGCCATCTGCTTGACAACCTCTTGATTTACCAACGTCCGGGAAACTTCATCTCCATACATCTTTTCAAGCTCTTGAAGCAAGGCTTTTCTGGTGATTGGCGTATCACCGACAGTGGCCACCACATTATCATTGCCATTAACGAATGCAGCCGCTTCTGATGCCTCTTTCAGCGAAAAGGATTGCTTGGCTAAGAATGCCAGGGTCAAACAGTTGATAATGACGAGTCCAAAAATAATATTCCACAACCATTTTCTCTTTAAATGCCCCTTTTGCTGCATCTATGTCACCTAACCTTTAACTTGCTCTCTCATACTTTCTAGCTCTTCCTTGGAGAATTTATAGGATGAATTGCAGAAATGGCACATAGCCTCAGCTTGTCCCTCTTCTTCTATGATTTCCGTAATTTCCTTTTCCCCTAATGAAATGATTGCACGTTCAAAGCGTTCCTTGGAACATTGACATTTAAATTCCACCGGTAACGTCTCCAGGAACTTCAGATTTTCCGCTCCGAGAATCTCCATCAGAAGTTCTTCCGGCGTAAGTCCTTTTTCTATCAACTTCGAAACTGGAGTCATATTGTTTATCTTTTCTTCAATCACCGTGATGGTTTCTTCTGATGTACCCGGCATCAATTGAATGATGAAACCGCCTGACGCAAGAATCGAGTTATCCGGATTTACCAGCACCCCTACTCCCACTGCAGATGGAACTTGCTCAGAGGAGACCAGATAATAGGTGAAGTCCTCCCCAAGTTCTCCGGAAATCAATTCTGTCTGGCCGGAGAAATGCTCTCTTAGACCTAGGTCTTTAACGATAGAAAGATTTCCGTTTGTTCCCACCGCACGCGCAACATCCAACTTACCATGTTGATTCAAATCAAAATGCGTTTGTGGATTGGTTACATACCCTCTTACCTGTCCTTTTGCGTTGCTGTCCACTAGGATGACTCCAATTGGACCACCACCATCAATCTTTACGGTAAGCTTGTTTTCCCCTTTAAGCATTGCTCCTAGCATAACAGAAGCAGACATCGCTCTTCCTAGTGCAGCAGAAGCGGTTGGCCAGGTTTGATGGCGCTTTTGAGCCTCTGATACGGTGTTTGTTGTTTTTACTGCATACGCACGGACTTGCCCTTCAAAAGCGAGTGCTTTAACAAGATAGTCTGACATTGATGTTGCTCCTTTCTAATTTCAATCTTCTTTTGTGTTCTTTGTATAGATCAAATGCAATCCTTTAAGCGTTAAAAACGGGTCGACAATATCGATGACATCCGATTCATTTCCGATAAGGGAAGCAAGTCCACCAGTTGCGATAACTTTAGGAGGAGTAGGAGACTGACGTTTCATCCGCTCCACAATCCCCTCCACTTGGCCTACATACCCAAAAAGGATACCTGCCTGCATGGCACTGACTGTGTTTTTTCCTATAACACCTTCAGGTCGGGCAATCTCAATCCTTGGCAACTTTGAAGCCCTGGAATAAAGGGCCTCCGTTGAAATGCTGATACCTGGCGCAATGGCCCCGCCCATGTATTGCTTGTCCTCATTGATATAGCAATAGGTTGTAGCAGTTCCGAAATCCACAATGACCAATGGACTTCCGTAAAGGTGGATACCTGCTACCGCATTTACGATACGGTCTGCCCCGACCTCTCTCGGATTTTCATATTTTATATTCAAGCCTGTTTTTATACCAGGACCGACTACTAATGGTTTTAAATGAAAGTATTTCTGGCACATTCTTTCCAGAGAGAACATGATTGGCGGTACTACAGACGAAATGATAATTCCTTCAAAATCTTTGAAGGAAAGGCCGACATGTTCAAGGAGGGATTTGATGATCATTCCAAATTCATCCTCGGTCTTATTCCGACTCGTTTCCACTCTCCAATGATGTTTTAACTCTTCTCCTTCGTATACACCAATAACAGTATTTGTATTCCCAACATCCAAGACAAATATCATTATAATCCCCACTTTACTAACTATTTACATGGCTACATCATACCACACAACGCCTTATTCAACCCCAGAAAAAAATTCTTATTCCGCGGGAAATACACAAATCGACAAAACCCCCTACAAAAATGCTCTGTTTAACACCGCTGTTGATTTCCGCACTAGGCGCAGCGACCCAAGGGGCGGTGCTGGAGCCTCCTCAGGCTTCGCCTTGCGGGGTCTCCAGCCTACCTCTACCTCCCGCAGGACAAGGAAAGCTGCGGCAGCGATACATCGCCCGAAGAAAATGCTCGCATTTTCGAGGAGTCTCCGCCTATTGCTCCAATCAACAGCTAGTATACACATAAACAGTATTCTTTTTTTTAACATAGCCATAAAAAAAGATGCCTGAGACCAGGCATCTTTTTGTTATTCTTTCTTATCGTCCGTTGTATCTAATTTGTCCGCGTCTTTTTTACTGTTGATGTTCACTTTTACATCATCTTGGCCAGTTGCTTGTGTTAAAGGAAGTTCTGGTAGTTTTCCTTTTTCCACAAGGTGCTTGATTTGATCTGCATCAAGTGTTTCAACCTCTAATAAAGTCTGAGCGATCAGCTCAAGCTTATCGCGGTTTTCTGTCAGGATTTGTTTTGCACGTTCATACGATTCTTTGATGAAACGCTGAATTTCCGTATCGATCTGGTGTGCAATGGCATCGCTGTAGTTCTGCTCGTTCTGGATATCGCGACCGAGGAATACCTGCCCGCCTGAATTCTGGCCAAACTGTAACGGTCCAAGCTTTTCGCTCATTCCGTACTCCGTTACCATTTTTCGGGCAATGGCAGTTGCGCGTTGGAAATCGTTATGCGCCCCTGTACTCGCTTCTCCAAATACCAATTCCTCTGCTACGCGACCACCTAACAATCCGACAATCTTGTCTAACAGCTCCGGCTTGGTCATGAAATAGCGATCTTCTTTTGGAAGCATCACTGCATAACCGCCAGCTTGCCCGCGAGGAACGATGGTAACTTTGTGTACCATATCCGCTTCATCAAGAACGACACCGATAATGGTATGGCCCGCTTCATGATAAGCGACAATGTTTCGCTCCTTCTTGGAAATGACTCTGCTCTTTTTCGCTGGACCTGCAATGACACGATCAATCGCTTCATCAATATCAAGCATATCGATTTTCTTTTTGTCATGTCTTGCCGCCACTAACGCAGCTTCATTTAACAGGTTTTCCAGGTCGGCACCCGAAAAACCAGGTGTGCGCATCGCGATTGTTTTCATATTAATGTTATCATCTAAAGGTTTATTGCGGGCATGTACTTGAAGTACTGCTTCACGACCTTTTAGATCTGGGCGGTCCACCGTAATCTGACGGTCAAAACGTCCAGGACGCAGTAGTGCTGGATCAAGAATATCCGGTCGGTTCGTTGCAGCGACAATGATGATACCCTCATTGGCACCGAAACCGTCCATCTCAACAAGCAATTGGTTCAGGGTTTGTTCACGCTCATCGTGACCTCCTCCCAGACCTGCTCCACGTTGACGACCTACTGCATCAATTTCATCGATAAAGATGATACAAGGTGCATTTTTCTTTGCGTTTTCGAATAGGTCACGCACACGTGATGCACCGACCCCTACGAACATTTCCACAAAGTCAGATCCACTGATGGAGAAGAATGGTACGCCTGCTTCACCGGCTACCGCTCTTGCAAGCAAGGTTTTACCAGTACCCGGAGGACCTACCAACAGGACCCCTTTCGGAATGCGGGCACCAAGCTCAGAGAATTTACGAGGATCCTTCAGGAACTCTACAACCTCTACAAGCTCTTGCTTTTCTTCATCAGCACCGGCAACATCTTTGAATTTGACCTTTTTCTTTTCTTCGCTATATAGCTTCGCCTTACTTTTACCAAAGTTCATCACTCGGCTTCCGCCGCCTTGTGCTTGATTGAGCAAGAAGAAGAATAGGATGAAAATGATGACAAAAGGAATGATGGAAGTAAAGAAGGTTACCCACCCGCTTGTTTCTTCCGCTTTTTCCACGTTCATGACAATGTTATTCGTTTCAGCAATGGTTTCCACACGCTCTAAAGCACTGGGACTATTCGGAACAGCAGTTACAAAAGTCTTGCCCTCTTCTGCACCTTTAATTTTCCCGCGCACCTCGTAGACGGAACGAGTAGGCTGTATGGAAAACTCTTCTACTTTATTCTCTTCAAGATTTTGGATGAATGTATTATAGGTGATCGGGTCTTCTTTCGAATTAGGGCTGTTAATGAAGCTCACTACCCCAATGACCACTAGAAATATCAGCAAATAAAATATGGTGTTTCGAAATATTCTGTTCATCCCTTACCTCCTCCCACGATAGACAAACTAAACCAATAGTATCATAGAAAATTAATCCAATTCAAGAAATCAGGTTTTCTGTGTTTATTCTTGGCTGTTTTCGCATACATTGTTGCTTTTGACGTATCCAACTTAAACACGTAATATTATTCACTTTCGTGCTCTTTTCCCGTATAGTAGATTATTTCCTCTTTAAATAATATGGGGGATATGTGCTGTAAAAAATCCAAAAGCCGATTTTTCACGAACATATGCAACTAACTTTACGAAAAGAGCTTTATTCTTCGTTATTTGTATAGATTTCAGGTTTTAACACTCCGATATAAGGGAGGTTGCGGTATCTTTCCGCATAATCTAGTCCGTAGCCCACTACGAATTCATCAGGTACGATAAACCCTACATAGTCGGCCGTAATATCAGCTTTTCTTCCGCTTGGCTTATCTAACAATGTAACGATTTTGATTGTTTTTGCTTTACGGTAGCGGAAAAGCTCCACTAGATAGCTAAGAGTCAGGCCGCTATCAATGATATCTTCAATGATCAGGATATCTCTGCCTTCCACGGAAGTGTCCAAATCCTTCAGGATCTTAACCTCTCCTGAGGAAACAGTGGAATTTCCATAGCTTGAAACATCCATGAAATCCATTTCCAAATATGTATCCATACGTTTGATCAGGTCACCCATAAATGGCATAGCGCCTTTAAGGACACCAATTGCCAATGGAAAACGATCACTGTAGTCTTCTGTTAATTGAGCACCTAATTCTCTTACCTTTGCTTGAAGCTCTTCTTCGCTAAAGAGTACTTTTTCAATGTCTTTGTTCATTTCGTTGTTGCCTCCCAAACTGTTAGCTCTTCTTAATGGTTAAAACTAAAACTGGACCCACCGTTTCCTCTGTTACTTCAAAAGATGAACGTTTCAGCATGGGCACCCATAAAACAGTTTCATTTGCATCGACTATAATCGGCCATGAATCCCGTTTTTCTATCGGAATTTTCGCTTCGATAAAGATGCTTTTCAGTTTTTTGGAGCCCTGCGTCCCCTTCAACTTCATTCGATCCCCATTAAGCCGCGATCTGACATGAAGCGGAAATGCTACTTTCGATAAATCTAGGATAGCTTGGTTCTTTTCTACATGAACAGCATGTTTGTAGTGTGTCCAAACCTCGCTAATGATTACATCATCTGTAGGCAATGTTATCTTCCCAGGCACTTCAATCATGGCACGAAAGGGAATGGCCCTTTCATTTTCAAATGACAATGTGCAATCATTGTAGGACCGAGTAACCTTCAAATCATTAGGGAAATGTAACATTCCAGAAGGGTGTTCACTTTCCAATAAGGATAACAAATTATCAATATGTATAGAGGAAAGAGATGGAGGAATTTCATTATTATAGAGATAGTTTAATATTAGTTGAAACCCTCTTCTTTGTAAAGGTTTTGCCATTAAAAGCAAAGGTTTTCTCCTTATAACCACTCCGCTTTCATTTTTGGTTTTAATTACTTTATTCCATTCTTTTTCGGTTAATTCCTCCAAGTAGGAATTGTCCTCTTGTAAATGCTCACTGAAGCTCTGAAACTTCTCATTCAGTGCAGGAAATTCTTCTTTCAGCAATGGCAGTACATGATGCCTTATCCGGTTTCTGCGATAGGCATCCTTATCATTGCTGGGGTCGTGACGGTATGAGAGCCCGTTTTGTTGAACATATTCTAGCACTTCCTCCTTTGTAACGGAAAGAAGCGGGCGAATGATCCATCCGTTTCCAAAAGGGCGCTTCGGCAGAATCCCGGCATATCCATTAATGGTGGAGCCCCGTCCCATTCTCATAAGCATCGTTTCCACCTGATCATCGCCGTGATGTCCCAGTGCCAAAAAATCCGCGCTATGCTTTACCATCACTTCCTCATAGAAAGAGTAACGACACTTTCTTGCAGCAACTTGTGCGCTCCATTTGTTCTCCTTTTGAAAGGCCTTTACATCTACTCTTGCCGCTTCAAAAAGAATATTTCTTTTTTCACATTCCGCTTTTACGAAAAGCAGGTCTTCTTCCGATTGCTTCCCCCTGAACATATGATCCACATGGGCTACAACCAACTCCAACCGCTTTTCCTTGCGGATACTGATTAAATAATGCATCAGACTGATGGAGTCTGCGCCTCCGCTGACTCCGATCACCACTTTGGAATCTTCAGGAAGTAAATGATGCTTTTGAATAAAGGCAGAAACATTGTTCCACATATATCATACCCATTCCTTTGAACTTACACGTATAATTTTCTCCTTTATCCTACCATTTGAGGCAACCCCCTGCAAAACAGTTGCTCGTTCCATCAACTAGTAAAAACATCCATATCCCTTTATACCCATTATCCCTTGCACTAAACGATGTCGTACTAGAGCAGTGTTCCATATATATAGAAAAAATACGCGGCCAGTACAATGGTGATCAGGACACTTGTTTCAATAAAGCCTTTGGACTTGCTTTTTGACGGTACCACTTGGCTTTGCGCTGCCTGCTGCCGTGCCCGGTGTTTCTGCGTGCGATTCGTATAGGAGGCTGACGCTTGCTGCGGGGATGCTTTGGCTTTGCCCTGTGGTGCAGCCTGAACTTTCGCGCTAGGCTTTGAAATGCTCATTGCCTGCAGAAATTCCCTTTTCATTGCGACGGCAGAAGCATACTGTCCGGATAAAGCACGGACAAGCACCTTTTCATATTTACGCAGCCAAAGATTTCCCTGTATATAGGATGACAGCTGCTTGATTCCGCCATCCCCGTTTTTTTGAAATTGCTTCGGATAGCATGTATGAATCATAATCATCGCTACGGCAAAAAGGTCGTAGGTCGGCTCTGCTTTTCTTGAACCCAATCCCCAGTATCCTCTATCGAAGAACTCCGTGAATTCCTTGATCGCTCTTCCTTGTATCGTGGTGCCGCCGACATCAATCAGCCGTACCTTTGGAGGGTTCGCGGTTACAATCAGATTGTCGGGCTTCAGATCGCCGAACACCCAGCCTTCCTCGTGCAAAGTATGGAGATCAGTCAATAGTTGCAGAACAAGGATACCTGCCCACTCCATTCCCTTATTCTGAATAAAAGTCAGGAATGCTTCTCCTTCCAGATACTCCATGACATAGAAGGAGAATGCCTTTTGACCATTGCCTATTAGCCAATCATCCACATCCAACAAAGAAGGCCCGAGGGAAAATCCCCGGACCTTCGAAAAATGACGTAGGACGTTAACCTCAGAAGTGATGGATGAACTATTTTCACTAATTTTCAGTGCCGCTAATCCATTTGAGCTTCTGGTTAAGTACACATATCCTGTCGCACCATATCCCAGCGTCTTTAGAATCGTGTAACTTTTTTTGTGCCATTTTCCGAAGATGGTCGTTCCTTGAGGCAGGTTACCTACCTGATTCTTCATAGTATTGTTCATCATCGGAAATCAAGCTCCTTAAGCTACGCGTTTTCTTGAAATAAGGAATGGCTTCTTTAAGTGCAGGTCCTGTAGGCGTAATTCCCCCTGTCGCCAATTTCGGGAAAATGCTGGATAGGGATTCCAGCTTCGGCGTCCAATCCAGAATGTTTTCCACCTCCTGGCGTTTTCCAGGAAAGACAAAGGCGGAAAACTGGTTGTCTCCCATTCTGGCATTTAAGCTAAGGGAAAGATCGAGCAAGGCTTCCTTTACCGTCGGAAGCTTGGATTTCATGCTGGCACTCGTATCCACCAGTATCAATACCTGCAGGGATACCGTCTCCCCTAATTCATCCACCACTTCCATGACCTCGCCGCGCTTTTCAGGCGGCAGGTCCTCCATGGAAGAATTGGAGCCCAGAATTTGCTGGAGCTCTTTGTTGATAACCCCCTGCAACGTTTGGGTCATCGCCTTTCTTGTTACCATCTGGACGGTCTGGGACAAGTTTTTCGCATAAACGATCTGACTTACCCCTCCACCCGACATCGCAATGCCTTCAATTTCCTGCATGCCTCTCTCATCTATCGTATCTTCATCCATAACCCCAATGACGTTTACCGTAATATCCTGTTCCTTCGCAAGTGCTGCCATCGCAATCGGGTCTTCCCCTGAATTCGAGCACCCATCTGTAATCAATAGAATTTGCTTCAACGTTCCTTTATACACGTTTCGTCCCCTCCTAATGCGTATAATTTACATTAGCCATCATGGACGAAATCACTAGGATTTATACCTTGATTTTCACAACGCCTCCTTCATCGTTTGATTTTTTGATAGATAATGATAGGCAGGAATCGCTGCCCATTTCGGAATGTTCCTCTCTATTTTTGCCACCACAACGGTCATGTCATCCTGTATCTGCCCTGAGCGGGTTCTGATAACCTCCTCCATGATGATATCTGCCACTTCCTGCGGATCGTCCGTTTGAATCTCCGACACCTTCCGTTTCATCCATAAATCATAGTTCTCTACATGCTTAGGACCCTCAAAGATTCCGTCACTCATCATAATGAGCAAGTCTCCCGCCTTAAGCTGTTCGCTGACGACATCCACATCGAACTCCTGAATAATTCCCATCGGTAGGTTACTGGCTTCTATTTTTAGTACACGGTCCCCCCTTTTGACAAAGCTTGGCGTCGATCCGACCTTCAGGAACTTTGCAGAAGCATCCTGGAGATCGATCATTGCCAGATCAAGCGTCGTAAATATCTCATCGGTGGTCCGCAACGATAGAACGGAATTCACCGATTTTATCGCGACCTTCTCTTTTATACCTGATTGCAGAATTTCCTGTAAAAGTTTTAAGGTTTCTTTGCTCTCATAATGTGCACGCTCCCCATTTCCCATACCATCACTAATGGCGATGGCGAATTTTCCATGCCCCAACTCTATAGTGGAAAAACTATCTCCCGATATAAGCCCTCCCCCTTTTGCCGCATGGGCCACACCTGTATCTACCGTAAATGCTTTCGCAGAGCCAAATGATACATAGCAGTATCCATTGTTGTCTGCATTACACTCTTCTTTTTTCACCATAATGTTTTCATTCAATATATCTGAAAGCATCGGAGCAATGAGCTTTTCACATTCGCCTCTTCCCTGGCAATAAGGAACGGTCATTTCAATATCGACATTCCCCTGCTCGACACTGTAAATCTCCACTTGTTCGATTTGGATACCGAACGCTTGCAGCGCTTCTAGTATTTGGTCTTCCTGAAGATAATGATTCTCTCGCTCTCGTTGGATTTCTTTTGCGAAATCTTCCATAACCTGCGAAACTCCCAATAATTGATCGGCTACCAACCTCCTACTCTCCATTAATTGTTTTTTCAGCTTTTCACTCGCGTGGAACTGGGTTAACTCGTTCTTGATGACAGTCTTCACTTTTTCTGATTTTACACAATGGCGATCCCACTCCTTTTGTAGTTTGACGTTTAAACTAATGGTTCCCTCCTCGGTGTCCTCCATCAATTTCGTCATATATTCATAGGTTTTATGAAAATTCTGCGTCCAGCACTGGTCCTTCTTGAAGCAGTTTTGACATGTTTTTTCCGTCACATTGCTCAAGAATAGATCCACTTCCTGCTCGGAATCCGGCTGTTCAAACTGAAACTTGGAAAAGCTGCTCGACAGCGCCTGGAATACATGTGAGAACTGCTCGACCCTGTTGGCGGTCACATCCCGTATTTTCCTTAGATATTGCTGCTGTTCGGCATTGTATTCTGCGGTGCCCGGGATAAATTTAGCCAGATTGGAAATGGCTTTCTGCGGGGTAAGTAAAAAGAGCACCACTGCCGTCATCGATTCAAGGATTGTCGGCATCAGCATATTTGTTCCCTCGCCATAAATACCAATCAAAAGTGTTCCAAGGAGCAGCCCCACGGATACACCGAGTTTATTCCCTTCCCTCAGCAGCCCTCCCAAAAGCCCCGCAAAAGCAAGCAGGCTCATTTGGTATAAATTCGAGACGGTAGCAAGGCTCAGAATCAAGCCTGTGACCACACCGACCGTCGATCCGATCGTAGCACCGGCGACAAACGCGAAGATCAGTACGAGGTATCTTGATAATATATGTTCAATGGCCATGTCATACATGGTCCAGCCGATTGTTCCTGTCAGTACGGAGGCCAATAGGATTATGAGGCAAATAATTTCTTCGGTCTTAAATGCCTGTCGCTTTTTTCTCATCATGATCAGCGGGATACTTTGAAAGAAGATAAGCGTCAGGATAAAGCCAAGCCCCGCTTCCACCCCAATCATCATCCAGTCATAGGCAACGATCCCGGTTGTAAAATATAGCATGGCCGACTTAGAAAGGAATGCCGATAGGAACACCAGGAACGGCAAAGCTTTCAGCGCTTCGAACTTCAATGCCAGCATCCACCTGAACAGGAGCACGAAAAGAATCATCCCTCCGAACACATAGGCAGCCGTCATAAGCGATACCGTACTGGAGCCGACCAACAGCGCTATCAAGGTCAAGCCTGCTCGTTTCTTTTTCATAAAATAAACTGCCGCAAAAAATGGCAGTGCGAACGGCGTCACTTCTCCAAGGATCAGGGCTCGTCCTAAAAGAAAGCCGATGAAGACCAACAGGAATCCCTGGTGAAAAAGAATGGATGTTATCCTGCTCCTGGCATTTTGAATATTTCTTATCAGTCCCTTTTTAAGCTTCCCTAGATGAACATTAGAAACTGGCTCCCCCATATTCCCTTCTATCCTCTCCATCATATCCACTCCCGTTTCGGTTCATTGAGGTCATTATACAAAGGAAAAACGAAAAGTTTTGTCAAACGAGCAGTGGCGTTCACAAAAAACGTTCGACGTAATCCAAGGAAATGGGGGAAAAGCTGTCAGGAAATCATCGCATTTGCTATTCCCGTCCATCAGTTTTTGTAATTTCACTACACATTACCATGGATAATGTTCTAATTATTCTTACATTTTTAAAATGTATTGACATATATTTAATATCTTAGTAATATATTTTTTGTGCCTAATACGCACGCATATGACAACTTATTATTTTGGCGGTGTAGCTCAGCTGGCTAGAGCGTACGGTTCATACCCGTGAGGTCGTGGGTTCGACTCCCTCCGCCGCTACCAATTTAATAAGGCCCATTGGTCAAGCGGTTAAGACACCGCCCTTTCACGGCGGTAACACGGGTTCGAATCCCGTATGGGTCATACAATTTAGCTGTTTCCGATTAGTTTCTACTAATCGGAGGCAGCTTTTTTGTTATTTAATTTTGGGGTTATTTATTTTGCTAATCTGATAAATGTACACATCAAATGTAGCCCGTTGATTTCCACTCCGGACACTTGCTTTCCGCGGGGACGGATGGGAGCCTCCTCGGCTTCGCCTGTGGGGTCTCCCATGCCCTCTACTTTCCCGCAGGAGTCAAGTGTCCTCCGCTACAATCAACTCACGGTTTAAATAATATTTGCTCTATGAATGAGCCTTTAAAACAAATTTAATTCGATACTGATACGAATATAAAGATATAATGCAAATTTCTTGCCTTTAGGAAGATAGTAAGACAAATTTATTACTATGAGTCACCCCTGATGGTTGGAGTGTAAGGCTTAGACTCCTGCGGGAGCAGCGTGTCAAGGGAGACCCCGCAGGCGCTTTAGCGCCGAGGAGGCTCCCGAGGCCGCCCGCGGAAAGCGAACGCCTGGAACGGAAACCATCAGGGTGTTTAATGTAGACATCTCATCTTTAGCCCAGCCCTATTCTTAAAGCAATATTCTTTACTAAAAGAGCTTTTTTAAAATCCGCAATAAATACAAAAAGCACGCCCCATTTTCATGGGCGTGCTTCATAACGTTACATGTACGTTTTTATATGTGTGATGTTCAGCAGCAAGTTAGCCCCTTTTCGCTCCACGACCTCCACGTTTTGATTCCGTGCTACGTTTCAGGGATGTCAAACGATCTTCGCTATCCTTTAAGAACCTTGCCATTTTTTGCTCGAAGTTTTCCTTTGGACGGAATTCTTCTCTTTTTCTTGGTGGACGTCCTTGGTTAGGACGGTTTTGGTTATTTGGGCGTTGCGTTGGTTGAGCAGAACGTGGCTGAGGCTCACGGTAAGTATCGCTTGCCTTCTTGATGGATAAGCCGATTTTTCCGTCCTTCTCCACATTGATGACCTTCACTTGCACTTCGTCGCCAACTTTTAAATGGTCATTGATATCCTTCACATAGTTGTCTGCAACCTCACTGATGTGAACTAGACCTGTTGTTCCTCCTGGCAACTCGACAAACGCGCCAAAATTAGTTATTCCTGTTACCTTACCCTGTAACTTGCTGCCTACTTCGATTGACATAAAAAAAATGCTCCTCCTTAAAATCATAAAAAATAAATCACTTTACCTACCATTATACCTAGAGCAATTGAGGTGTCAATACAACGACTAATCAGATGAGGAATCCTCTGGTAAATTAAAGATGATTTCCCCATCCTCTGACATGAAATAATCTCTACGTGCGATCTTCGCAATATATTCATCATCGTTCAGCTTCACAATCTCTTCTTCCAAACGCTGCTGTTCTTTTTGTAACTGAACCAGCTCCTGTTCCACCGCTTCTTTTCTATCTTGTTTTTCCTGCAAAATAGCCCGCTGCTCCAGGAGGGTTTTACCCATGAGAATCCCAAAAATTACCACGACCAAAAAGAATAATGACAAACGGCGATAAAGTCCACGGCGTTTTTTTTGCTGTTTTATATGCTGTTCTTGTTTGGCATCTGAATAGTCTGAATGGATTTTTGCTACTTTTTCGTTTCTTGCCGCGCTCATCTTATCATTCCTCTCCTAGCGCTTTTTCCAGAAATTCCTTACTCTATTCATTATACTATGTTTCCTATTCTTTACTAGTGAGCAAAATCCTGCAAATTTCTTGAAAAGACTTTGTAAATATTTTTTCCAGGCTTTCGGAATCAGTTTCCATCCTAGCATACCGAGCCATTTGAATGGTAGAGTACAAAGTTTGATTATTTTCCAGACCAAAAGAAGCAAAAAGCGCCCCAGAGAATAAACTGCTCTAAAGAGTCCCACTAAAATAAATATGATAGCTTGTACCAATAATTGAATGGGTTTCACAATCAGCATCTTCACCAATTTCCCCATAAAGCGGTATACGCTGATGGATAGTCTGATCAATGACTCTAGTAAACTTAAATACAAATAGCGAAACAGGCTTTGATACGCTGCATATCCACAAACAAGTGCGATGAGAATATAGAAGCGGATCTCCCCTTCGTTTACCAGGAGCAAAACATAGAATGTAACAAGACCCTGCAAGAGCCAAAAGAGAAGGTCGTGCAGAAACACGATCCATCTCGCTCTTTTGTCTCTTTTCATGAACCTTCCATACGTATCAATTGCCGCTCCAAGATACGTGCCTACGCCGATCATGGCAAGCATGGTGTAAAGTTGAGTGGTCAGGCTCATTTGAACAACTTACTAAAGAATCCTTTAGCTTTCTCTCCTTGTTGGTCGTCGAGGTAAATAATCTCCATGATCTTGCCTTTGATGGAGACTACCCCTTTTTCCACATCCAGGTTCTTCATCTGCAGGTTTTGACCCCTTACGGAGAGAAAGCCCATGACGGTTTCAAGCAGAAACTCTTCGTTATCGAAGCTTTCCACTTGTTTCACCCCTGTGATATCAAGCAGCCTTCTGCTTCTCATCACGATGTCCTGTTCCTGGACAGTCTGTTTATTCGCCTGATTTGATTCATAGTATTGGTTCATTTTCATCCCTCACCTATCCATTACTTGAAGATAGTACATGTATATGAAAGGGATTCTTTTTTAGAACAAGCCTACCCGTTCTACTCCTCGCTTTGTGCGACTCTCTCTTCTTTGACAATCGTATACATCATTGTCGCTTCTTCTTTTTTCGCTGTTTCCTGGACGTGGTCGACAGATGCTGTCACGATTTTCTGTCCGAAATGGATTGTCAGCTCGTCACCTGCTTTTACATTGCTGCTCGCTTTCGCCTGAATTCCATTGATGGAAATACGTCCCTGTTCCGCCACTTCCTTTGCCAGCGTACGGCGCTTGATGATCCGGGACACTTTCAAAAATTTATCTAAACGCATATCTGTTTCCTCCTATTATAGGTTCCTTTATATATCACCTAAGGAAAGACAGTTTTCGGATGCTCAGTTACTCTTTGATAGAATTTACACTACTAATTTTGCCCGTTGATTGCAGCGAGAGACACAAGATTCGCCGGGGAGGGTGGGAGCCTCCTCGGCTTCGCCTGTGGGGTCTCCCACTTCCCTCTAAGTTCCCGCAGGAGTCAAGAATATCCGCCAACAATCAACTCAAGTGGTTAATAAAATTCTCTAAAAGCAAGAGCCTTCCAATACCGCGATAAGGTGAAAAGGAAAATTATTAAAGCCTGATTTTTCTTGGCTTTTAGTACTGCTCATTATTTACTTAGGTTTCCCCTGTTGATTGGAGTGCAAGGCGTGAGACTCCTGCGGGAGCAGCGTGTCAAGGGAGACCCCAGGCGCAATAGCGCCGAGGAGGCTCCCGAGGCCGCCCGCGGAAAGCGAACGCCTGGAACGGAGATCAACAGGGTGTTTAACAATGACACTTTATATACAGGTTGGCTTTATAAACCCAACTTCTTCGCTTCATTCCAGATTTCATCCAGCTGTTCCAACGATAAGGCTTCGAATTCCAGCCCTAACTCTTTTACCTTTTTTTCAATAAAAGTAAACCTGCGATAGAATTTCCGGTTGGTGGCGGAAACCGCTTCTTCCGGATCTACCTTATAGAATCTTGCTATATTCACCAGAGCGAACAGGATATCGCCGAACTCCGCTTCGACTTTCTCCGCGTTGCCGTCCTTTGCGATTTCTTCCTTCAGCTCCTGGATTTCCTCTGATACCTTCTCCCACATCGGGGCGACATCATCCCAATCAAACCCTACCTTTGCAGCTTTTTTCTGGTATTGATAGGCCTTCGTCAAATTCGGCAGTCCTTTTGCCACAGCATCAAGAATGGATTGCTCCGCTCTTTCCCCTTTTTCGGCCTTTTTGATCTGCTCCCAGTTGCTCACCACTTCATCTGCATCCTCGACATTTATATCACCGAACACATGGGGATGCCTGCGGATCATCTTTTCATTTACGCCCTCTATGACATCCTCTATGCTGAAGTAGCCTTCGTCTTCCCCGATTTGCGCATGCAGCATCACCTGGAGCAATACATCCCCTAGCTCCTCCATGATCCCATCAATATCCCCTTCATCAATGGCGTCTATCAATTCATACGCTTCTTCAATCAGGTATTTTTTCAGGGATTCGTGCGTCTGCTTCTGATCCCACGGGCAGCCATTCGGTCCCCTTAGAATCGCGATGGTTTGGCGGAAGTGGGCAAATTGCTTGTACAAGAGCTCATCCTCTTTTACAGGCGGCACATATACGCTTGTGAGATTGTTGATTTCCGCTGCACGATCTAATTCATATAAAGGAACTTCTGTTATTTTTTCCTGAGAGGATCCCGCTGCCGTCACAATGGTAACAGGGTAATCATCAGGCAGAATATCCATCAAAGTCAGTTTCACCTCTGAAGCAATGAACGCATCATAAACCTGACAGAAAATCATATGCTGCGTTGGAACAATCGTCTCTTTGACAAGTGAGGTAGCATCATGGAACTGAAAGCCTTCTATCGGATCCAAGCCCACTGCTGTAAACATCGGGTCAAGAAAACTTTGTCCACCTTTTATATCGAGTGCCAGCTCATTTTTATTAGCCTTATCCAGCAAAAGTTGAACGGTTCTCTCTGCTACGAGCGGATGGCCAGGAACTGCATAGACTATTTCCTTTCCTTTGCTTGCTTCCACAAGTATCCTTGTAATCTCTTCATACACGCTCTCAAAGGAATCATGCTTTTCATAGATGCTATCAAAGGATGTGTAAGATATGTTTTCCTTTTCAAGTTCCTGGATGACTGGATGTTCTTTCGTTCGCAGGTACAGGTGATTACAGGAAAGCAGCCTCTTATAAACTCCCATCGGCAGCTGTTCGAGATCACCCGCCCCCAAACCTAGTACAGTTATCTTTGCCATTTTTTCACCAACTCTATTTGATTAGTTTGGATAACTTGCTTCCCAAAGGCAGGAAGGAAAGCTCCGTTTTTGTAAAATAATTATTTTTTATTAAAACAAACAGGAACACGATACCACCAAGCATCACTCCGACCAAGCTCTGTGCAGAAGCCAAAAGCCGGCTCGATCCCACTAACCCATGACTTCCCTCCAAGAGAACGGCGAGTGCAGCTGACATAAGTCCGATACTCACGAGAAGCGGGTATATGTATGCTTTCTCCAATATGGTTATGCCTGTCTTTCTTTTTATTTCAAACAAGAGGCCGACAGCTACCACACTACTTGCCAAAAGCGTACTGAATGCTGCACCAGATGTCTGGGATCCTGGAATGAACGCGAAATTCAGCACTATTTTCCCCAACACTCCTGCAAGAACATAAAAGGCAGGCAGATAGGCATGTCCAAGACCTTGCAGGATTGCTGATGCCGTAAGCGCGATACTGCAGAATAGAATGGATAATCCTAATACCAATAATACACCAGATCCATTTCCATTAGAAAACAGCATCGTGTTGACCGGCTTGATCAGCCATGCCAAACCGACTGAGGCTGCAGCGCCGATTGCAAAGCTTACGCGAATCGATATCATGATCTTGTCTTTCATTTCCCTGAAGGAGCCTTGTGCCTTCGCCCGAGTTATGTAAGGAACCAGCGATAAAGAGAACGCCGTTGCCACCACCGTCCCGAGTTGAATCAAGGGCTGCCCCCGGTCATATAAACCTTTGAGAAGCTTAGCCTCATCAGGAGAAGTGCCGCTTTTGACTAGATACGCATAAACGGAAAAAGAGTCCACCATTTGAAAGAGGACGAGCAATAGACTACTGATACAGATCGTAAAGCCCTGCAGCATAAGTACCCTGACTATGCTCCTGGTGGAGAAATACACACCAGGTTTCTTTTGTCGCTTAGCTTTTGCTTGATACCGATGATAAAAAAGAAAAAGGACGGCTACAGCCGCAAGGCCGCCTCCGACGGAACCAACCATGGCACCTGCGCCTACTTCGTATAAAGAATGACCGTGCTCTACAAGATAGTATGCAAGAACAAGAATAGTACAAACCCGTATAAGCTGTTCACCTACCTGGGAAGCTGCGGTCGGTGTCATTTCGCCACTGCCCTGGAATATCCCTCTTCCAACAGATAGAAACGGCATGAGCAGAAAGGAGAAAGCGACAATCCGGACTAACTGCGAAAGCTTTGAATCTCCCATCATTCCGGCCAGTGCATCGGCTCCTAAATAAAGGCACGAAAATAGAAGCCCCCCTAAGAGAAGGAGAAAAGCAAAGGAGATGGTCCCGATTTTCCTGGCAGCTTCCGTTTTGTTCACTTCCGGATGTTCTGCTATCAGCTTCGAGATGACCACCGGGAACCCATATGTAGATAGAATGATGGCTACTCCGTAGAACGGATAGACCTGTTGATAGATATAAAAACCGACATCTCCCACAATATTCTGGAAAGGGACCCTGTATGCGGCACTCAGCACTTTTACCAGTATGCCCGCAACCGTTAATATCATGGCACCTTTCCATATTGCTTCGAGATGGTGGTCTGACTGATGTTTCATGAAAATACCCGCTTTCAACCTAATGTCACAATTGTATTATTGTACCATAAGAAAAGCATAAGCGCCTTGGTCACCCCCGAATTAGCATAAGACGGTGTTCTAAGATGGTTGCAATTTAACCTTCGTAGAAAAATGACTTATGACCTCGAGGGGGAGGAACTGGAGCTGGACACCTCGTTTAAACATCACACTAGTTTTCTCTTTTTGGCGGTCTCATTCCGCTGCTTTGAGGCCGCCATTTTCTCTTTTGCTCTTTATCGCGGTCTCATTCCGCTGCTTTGAGGCCGCCATTTCCTCTTTTTTTCTTTTTCGTGGTCTCATTCCGCTGCTTTGAGACCACCATTTCCTCTTTTGCTCTTTATCACGGTCTCATTCCGCTGCTTTGAGACCACCATTTCCTCTTTTGCTCTTTATCACGGTCTCATTCCGCTACTTTGAGACCACCATTTCCTCTTTTGCTCTTTATCACGGTCTCATTCCGCTACTTTGAGACCGTAAAAAAACAAAAAAAGCAGCAGAACGCCTCTGCTGCTTCCTATTACGATATTATTGCTCCATCTGCCTTGCCAAGAAGCCTGCAGCCGTTTCCACAGCCTTTTGTTCCACTTCTCCGAGTGACTTGTCTTTGGACATGATTACTACTGCACCAATTGGATCGCCGTTCGCTACGATCGGTCCGATGGTATAGGACGCGAGGGATTCTACATGACCATCTACAATTGCAAGCTGCTGCTCATCAGTTTTCAATACGGAATTGCGATCTTCCATGGATTTCTCCACTACATCGCTGACACTCTTATTGAGATACTCCTTCTTGGATCCGCCAGCTACTGCAATAAACGTATCACGGTCACAGATTAATACAGGATGTCCTAAACTATCATACAGAGCTTCCGCATATTCTCTTGCGAAATCGCCAAGCTCTGAGATAGGAGAGTACTTCTTCAGAATTACTTCTCCATCCCGGTCGACAAAAATCTCCAACGGGTCACCTTCACGAATACGTAACGTTCTTCTGATTTCTTTTGGAATTACAACTCGACCTAGGTCATCAATACGACGTACAATACCAGTTGCTTTCATTTCTTAGGTTGCCTCCTTCATCCGATGATAAAAAGAGATGAGTTAAATTGGTGGAATTGATCAAGTTGTCCTGCTTTTGAAGAATTCACCATTTGTTGAAATTAGTATCCTTCACACCGTGAGTTATATACATGTTGGAAAAGTTTTTTTTAGTTTGTAAAATCCCCCAGTATTTATATAGACAAGATTTCACATACTTAAACCTTTTACGATGCATTTACACTTTCTTTTTTCACATTCTCTAGTCCTTTTATCATAGAAATCGCAACCTGGATCCACTCATCTGGTTCCGTACGCTTTGTTTGAATCACGACCTTCAATCGTTTGCCTTCCATCCCGAGGCTGACCATTCGTCCAAATTCATTTCCTAGCAAGAAAAGCTTCTGTCCGTCAATTTTATTGCTCGCCTCTTCTGAAATCAACAGCACCAATTCCTGCTTCGTCTGCTTGATGGAATCCACTTTTTCCTTCAAGCCATATACTTTCATTTCTGATACGCGGAAAAGATAGTCCACTTCTTTCGGATACTCTCCGAACCGATCCTTCATTTCTTCCTGCAGTTCTTTTAGGTCCTCCGGCGTCTCTATGCCACGGAAGCGCTTATACATATCAATCTTTTGCTTGCTGTCCCCAATATAGGATTCAGGGATGTAGGCATCGAGTTCGACATCAATTTCCATATTGCGCTGTTTCTTCTTGTCGGGATTTCCTTTTCGCTCCTCGATTGCATCCTTCAGCATCTGTGAATACATATCAAAGCCGACCGAATCGATAAATCCGTGCTGTTGAGCCCCCAAGAGGTTTCCAGCACCACGAATCGTTAGATCCCGCATGGCAATCTTAAAGCCTGAGCCAAGCTCTGTGAACTCCTTGATGGATTGCAGTCGCTTTTCTGCCACCTCTGTCAATACTTTGTCTTTTCTATAGGTGAAATAGGCATAGGCCACCCTGTTGGAACGCCCTACCCGTCCTCTGAGCTGGTAAAGTTGTGATAGGCCCATTCTGTCCGCGTCAAAGACAATGAGCGTGTTGACATTCGGGATGTCCACTCCTGTTTCAATGATCGTGGTACTTACCAGGACCTCCGCTTCTCCTTCCATGAATTGAAGCATCACAGATTCCAGCTCGTTTTCCGTCATCTTCCCATGGGCATAGACTATTCTTGCATCCGGTACTAGCATCGAGATCTCATCCGCTTTCCGTTCGATGTCCTCGACGCGATTGTATAGAAAGTATACCTGCCCCCCGCGGGCTAGTTCGCGTTCAATCGCTTCCTTCACTAGATTCCCATTATACTCCATGACGTAGGTCTGTACAGGGAAACGGTTCTCCGGCGGTGTCTCGATGACGGAAAGATCTCGTACGCCCAACATGGACATATGAAGGGTCCGCGGAATAGGTGTGGCCGTCAGGGTCAATACATCTATATTGGCCTTCAGCTGCTTGATTTTCTCCTTATGCGTCACACCGAATCGCTGCTCTTCATCGATGATCAGCAAACCTAGATCTTTATATTTCACATCTTTTGATAATAATCGATGCGTTCCTATTACAATATCGACCGTCCCGTTTGCAAGGCCCTTCATGGTTTCCGTCTGCTGCTTTCTGGAACGGAAACGGCTCAACAGCCCGATATTGATCGGGAAGTCCTGGAAGCGCTCCCTGACCGTTTCATAGTGCTGCTGAGCAAGAATGGTCGTTGGAACAAGAATGGCAACCTGCTTATCATCCGCGATCGCCTTGAATGCAGCTCGGATAGCCACCTCTGTTTTACCGTACCCCACATCCCCGCACAAAAGACGGTCCATTGGGCGTGTACGTTCCATATCCAGCTTGATTTCATGAATGGAGCGAAGCTGATCCTCGGTTTCCTGATAAGGGAAGGTAGCTTCAAACTCCCTCTGCATTTCCCCGTCAGGTGAGAAGGAAAACCCTTCACTTGCCTCCCGTTCTGCATACAGCTTGATCAGGTCGTCGGCAATATCCTGGACAGAGGATTCCACCTTGGATTTCACTTTCTTCCAATCGGTTCCTCCAAGCTTGTAGACTTTCGGTTCCTTGCCTTCAGATCCTACATATTTCTGCACCTGATCTATCTGTTCAACCGGAACATAAAGCTTGTCTGAACCTTGGTACTTGATATGAATATAGTCTTTGTGCAGACCGTTGATATCAAGCGTTTCTATCCCTAGATACTTTCCGATACCGTGGTTGATATGAACAACATAATCCCCGACATTCAATTCGGAGTAGTTTTTTATCCGTTCTGCATTGGAGAGCTTCTGCCTGTTCTTCGGTTTTTTGGCCTTCTTTTTAAACAGCTCTTCTTCTGTCAGAACAGCGAGCTTTTGCATAGGCAGCTCAAAACCTGACTGGAGGTCCCCTTCAATGATCTGAACCTCTCCATGTGCGAAGGTGGAGCCGCTTGAGAGCTTTCTGACATCCACATCATAATCGGCCAGGACGGATTCCAGCTTATCCATGCGCTCCTGGTCGGTAGCCATGACGACAATCGCATAATTCGCCTTTCTCCAGCGATCTATCTCTGATTTCAACAAATGCATTTGACCATGGAAATGCTGCATCGACTTGGATGAGAGATTGATCAGATTTTCCGGATGGGTATGCGGGACATGCCTTAAAAATAAGGATAAATAAATGAATGGCAGCTTTTTGCTATGAACCAATTGGGCAAATGAATGCGAGAATTTCAGGTCGTGAACTGCCTTTCCCTCAGCCAAGAGCTCAACCAGCCATTCCGCTTCTTCTTTATCCAGGCTCTCTGCCGTTTCCTGGATGCGGCTGATTTCATCCAGCACAACAACCCCGTTATCGGGAACATAATCTAGTAAACTAGCTGGCTTTTCATAGAAGAAACTCAAGTACTTATACAGCTCTGAAAAAACCTGGCCATTATCAAGCTGCTCTAGTTCATATGTGATATTTTCCATTAACAGCTGCTTTACCTTGTCGTTTTTCACCTTGGCAACCGAGTTGGAAAGCTCTTTCCCAAGACGCTCCCGGCCTCTTTCCAGCTCTTCCCCTGTCAGAAGAATTTCTGTAGCGGGGCCGATTGCAATACTTTTCTTGTGCGCTTGCGAACGTTGATCTTCAACAGAGAAGGAGCGGATGGATTCCACCTCATCATCAAACAGTTCGATTCGGACTGCCAGTTCTTCTGTCAGTGGATAGATGTCGATAATACCGCCACGGATGCTGAAATCCCCCGGCGTCGCTACCATCCCCACTCTTTGATAGCCGAAACGCACCAAGCGGTCTGCCAGATTATCCAGCGGTATGGTCTTATTCACTTCTATATGAAGCAGGGATTGCTGCCATTTAGTCTTGGATGGAAGCATTCTTTTTAATCCCGCTATCGGGGTAATGATAATTCCGTTACTCTTTGTAGCCCAGTGGTTCAAGGCTTCAATTCTCTGCGCTTTCAGCTCCGGACTTGCAATCCCGATCTCCGCAGCGAGGACGTCATTGACCGGATACAAATACAGTTCGTTCTCCGGCAGAAAGGAGCTCAAATCGTCATACACCTTTTGGGCGTGGTATAAATTATGTGTCACCAATAAGACCGGCGCTTTTCTTTCTTCGTATAAGGAAGCGATGAACAGGGATCTGGCAGAATTGGAAATACCGGAAACAAGCTGTTCCTCCAGCCCTTCGTTCAACCCGACCAATATCGATTCAAAATCATCGTTTTCTGTAAAATAAGGAATAAAACCCTTCATGGCACTACTCCCTCCTCTCCTGGTAAAAGTGCTCTGTCTGAACACGTATACGCAAAAAGGCTTTGGCATTAAACCAAAGCGTTTTTATTATTGTATGAAGCTCTCTGTTTCATGCCAGGCTGGATTTCGCTCCAGTGCCTCCTGGCAATCCTCACATATGGTTTTAACATGTATATCACCGTTTTGTTGGTATGCTATCATTTCTTGACGTTCTGAATCCGTTAATTGGTGGAATCCCAATTGTTCTGTATAGACTCTTTCTTTTTCAATCGTACCGACTCTATGTCCGCAATGTCTACAATTATAATGAATAGCCACTGTTTTCCTCCTAGCCCATCCTTTTTAGGAATAGTATAAACAGAGGCTTCCATTGTTATACAATGCTCGTTTCGTTAAGAGTAAAATGCTTACCTGAAAATAGAGTGTACCCTTTAAACACCCTGTTGATTTCCGTTCCAGGCATTCGCTTATCCATAGCGGCTTCGGGAGCGATACATCGCATGCAGAAAATGCTTGCATTTTCAAGGAGTCTCATGCCTTGCACTACAATCAACAGGGGAGATCCTAAGTCAATAACGAGTATTACTAAAGCCAAAAGAAATTTTCCCTATTGGTTAAATGTATTCATCACTTGGAGAAAGTCTTTGGATAGAACTTCTTCACATGCATCGGCAGCTTTTTTGACGGTGGAGTCAATGTCCGGACGTTCTTCCTGGGAGAACCTTCCTAGTACGTAATCCGAGATGGGTTGACCGTTTGTGGGGCGATTAATTCCCATCCGGATGCGGTTAAAATTCTGTGTCTGGAGATGCTGAATCAAGGACTTGATGCCATTATGCCCTCCAGCACTTCCCTTTTGACGCAATCTCAGTTTTCCGACAGGAAGATCCAGGTCATCATAGATGACAACCAGATCCTCGATATCGAGTTTATAAAAATCCAATAAAGGACGAACGGTTTCACCTGATAGGTTCATATATGTAAGGGGTTTAACCAGCAACACCTTTTCCCCATTCACTACACCTTGACCAAATATCCCCTTGAATTTGGATTGGCTCAAAGGTATGTTCCAGCGATCCGCTAATTCATCGATCACCATAAAGCCGATATTATGCCTTGTTTCTTCATATTGGCGGCCTGGATTTCCAAGGCCTACAAGAACTTTCATTTTTTCTCCTCCTGAAACAACTGACTCTTCCTCTTTTACAAAGAGGGACCGAAAGAATCTTTTCATCTTAGGCCTCCAGATAATTTAGGTATCTCTATTTTAACACAACAAGCGTGGCCCTATTACATTTCTGCCTTCGTAAGATTTCAACATATTCTGCAAAAATGACTAGAAGGGCGGGAGAACGGACCTGTCCCCACTAGAGAAAAGACGCAACCCCTGGGGGTTACGCCTCATTATCTGAATCGTTATTTTTTTCTCTACCTTCGACAAGCTCAGGCTCACCTGGCTCCTGCTCTTCTCCACTGTCGATTTCCTCTTCCTGTCGTGGAGGAAGGATCGATGCAATCACTTCATCATCTTCATGATTGAACTTATATTTACCTGAAGTATCCAAGTCACCAAAAGTGATCGTTTCATTGACTTGCAGGTTCGATACATCCACATCTATGCTATCCGGTACATCACCAGGCAGAACCTTTACGGAAGCCTCGTGGAGAACCTGCTGCAGAACTCCTCCATCCTTCACTCCTGCAGCGTCACCAGTAACATGTACCGTAACATCTACATCGATTTCGGATTTGAAGTTTACCACATGGAAGTCCAAGTGAACGAATTCCATACTCTTTAATGGGTCAACTTGATAATCATACAGCATTACTTTTCGTTTATCAGAACCGATTTCCAAATCGATAATGCCGTTTCTTCCGGTTTCCCTGATTGTTTTAATAAAATCCTTGCTATCGACACTTATTGATTTGTTTTCCGTGTCGTTCCCATATACAACCGCTGGAATCTGGCCTTCCTCACGGGTTTTTCTTCTTGAAGATTTTTTGAATTCCGTACGCTCATTTGCATGTAATACTGAAGTCATCTAATCACCTTCCTGGGAAAATATATTACTTGTCTCTCTAACAATTTCCCCTATTTCCAGAAGGTTAAACATCCATTCTCGAATTAATCAAATAACGTACTAACGGACTTCTCCTCGTGAACACGTACAATTGCTTCTGCAATCAACTCTGCCACAGATAGTTGTGTGAGCTTGCCGATTTTCTTGTCCTCTGGCAAAGCGATGGTGTTTGTCACAACCAACTCTTTGATTTGGGAGTTTTCGATGCGTTCAATAGCCGGGCCGGAGAGTACTGGATGTGTACAGCACGCATACACTTCTTTCGCTCCATTTTCGATGAGGGCATTCGCTGCAAGTGTAATGGTACCTGCAGTATCAATCATGTCATCAATTAAAATAGCCGTTCTTCCTTCAATATGACCAACAATGTTCATTACTTCCGCAACATTCGGACGAGGTCTGCGCTTATCGATGATTGCAATAGGTGCTTTCAGGCGATCTGCCAGCTTTCTCGCTCTTGTTACCCCACCATGGTCAGGTGATACGATTACAAGGTCCTCTAGATTCTTGCTTTGGAAGTACTCAGCCAAAATAGGTACACCCATTAAATGGTCAATAAGGATATCAAAGAAACCTTGAATCTGAGGTGCATGTAAATCAAGTGTAATGACACGATCTGCTCCAGCAGTTTCAAGGAGATTCGCTACAAGCTTCGCCGTAATGGGCTCACGCGCTCGTGCTTTTCTGTCTTGTCTGCCATAACCGTAATAAGGCATCACGATGTTAATCGTTTTTGCTGAAGCGCGTTTCAACGCATCAATCATGATTAACGTTTCCATGATGTGCTCGTTTACAGGTGCACTTGTGGATTGGATCACGTACACATCACAACCGCGGATGCTTTCTTCAATATTGATTTGAACCTCTCCGTCACTGAAGCGTGAAACGGAACACTTTCCGATAGGAACCCCAACCTTGGATGCAATTTCTTCCGCCAAGGCTGTATTAGAATTCAGAGTAAATATTTTTAAGTTAGAGTCGGCATATTTATTAGACATGATTACATGAACCCTCCGTTAGGATTTTTTATTATGGATCTTTTCAGCATAATTCTCTTTATTCACTTGACGCGCACGGGCAATGGATAATGCTTCTCCCGGTACATCTTCTGTAATGGTCGATCCCGCTGCCACATAGGCATTGGTTCCGATAGTTACAGGTGCAACCAGATTGGAGTTGCATCCAACAAACACTCCATCCTCAATTTTCGTTAAGTATTTATTCTTCCCATCATAGTTGACGGTAATCGAACCACAGCCAAGGTTTACATCTTTTCCTACTTCTGCATCACCGATATAGCTTAGATGAGATGCCTTGCTTCCATCTCCAAAAGAGGCTTTTTTCACTTCCACGAAGTTACCTAACTTCACTTCGTTCCCGATTTTAGAGGAAGGTCGAACATGTGCGAACGGCCCGATGTTCACATCATTTCCAATCTCACTATCATGAGTGACAGACTGGCGGATGGTCGTACGGTCGCCGATTTGGCAGTCCTTGATTTCTGAATTCGGTCCAACTACACAGTCCTCTCCAATGACGGTAGCGCCATGAATGACTGTACCAGGATAAATCACAGTATCTCTTCCGATTACAGCATCTGCAGAGATATATGTGTTAGACGGGTCGATAATGCTGACACCGTTGATCATGTGCTTTTTGTTGATTCGCTTTTTCATGGTAGCTTCCGCTTGAGAAAGAGCGACACGGTCATTTACTCCCAATGTTTCATCAAAGTCCAATGTTTGATAGGCGGAAACGATATCCCCTTTTTCTTTCAGGATTTCAATTACATCCGGCAGGTAGTATTCCCCTTGTACATTGTCGTTGGAAACATTGCTTAGTGCTGTAAATAACGCTTCGTTATCAAAGCAGTATGTGCCTGTATTGATTTCAGTGACTTTACGCTCTTCTTCACTTGCATCCTTGTGCTCCACGATTTTCCCTACATGGCCTTCACTGTTGCGAATGATACGACCATACCCGGTAGGATCTTCCGCATAAGCAGTCAGGATGGTTGCCTTTGCACCCGTGTTTTGGTGCAAGTCCAGCAATTCCTGCATGGTTTCAGGAGTTATAAGAGGAGTATCGCCACAAATAACCAGGGTTACGCCCTTTTTATCTTTTAAAATAGGTGCTGCTTGCATGACAGCGTGAGCCGTACCCAGTTGTTCCTCCTGTAGTACATATTCACTTCTGCTGCCTAGATGGCTCTTGACCGTTTCTGCTCCATGTCCCACCACAGTAACGATGCTTTCAAAATTCAATGCAGAGACATGATCCACTACATGTTGGACCATAGGCTTGCCACATACAGGATGCAACACTTTATATAATTTGGATTTCATCCGCGTACCTTGCCCAGCTGCTAAAATTACGGCATAACGATTTATCATAACAAGCCTCCATTTTTACCTAGGCTCTTTTCGTAAAGTTTGTTGCTTACAACCGTAAAAAATCGGATTTTGGATTTTTTACAGAGATAAACTACGCCATATTCAAAGAGTAAATGAGCTAATACTTCGAAAAGAGCACGATGGTAGTCAATTTACGTGCATACTTTGCATTCGTCAATAGCAACAATCTTTGCGAAAACTTTACCTAATTATCCATTACGAATATATCTTAAAATGAGGGCTATTTCAAGGAAGTACGCGAAAGTACAATATTTTGACAAAAAGAGGACAGATTTTGAGAGGGTATGGTGGGGATAATCGATGCGCTTTGTAAAACTTTTTTGAAAAAAAAGAAAAGCAGGGCATTGTGGATAGCCTGCTTTGCTCTATTGATTAAGAAGCGCCTGCTTCTTCGTATTCTACTTCCAATTCGCCTAAACGATGATACTCGGCTAAGACCGCTTCCTGGATCTTCCCGCGAGTGCCTGAGTTGATAGGGTGCGCGATATCACGGAACTCTCCATCAGGCGTACGTTTACTAGGCATCGCAACAAATAAGCCATTATTCCCATCAATTACACGAATATCATGAACAACAAATTCATGGTCTAGTGTAATAGACGCGATAGCTCTCATGCGACCATCGGTATTAACGCGGCGTAATCTTACGTCAGTTACTTCCATTCTGTTCACCACCTTTTCCCCAATAAAAAAACTTAGTATTATAAATTCTCTAAATTTTTAATAATTCCTTCTTATTTCAAAAAATTTTTTTGAAAATTTTGGGCGAATTGGTGAAAAAAGAATAGATACTATTTTACTAACGCGATTACTTCTATTTCAACAAGAACATCTTTCGGCAGACGAGCTACCTCTACACAGGATCTTGCAGGCTTATGAGTGTGGAAATACTCCCCATACACTTCGTTGATTTCTTGAAATTCATCCATGTTTTTTATGAAAACGGTAGCCTTTACGACTGTTTCCAGGGATGCACCCGCTTCAGCCAACACAGCCTTCAGGTTTTGGAATACTTGATGTGTCTGCTCTTTCACATCTCCTTTTAACAGTTCCCCATCCGCTTTCAATGGAATTTGTCCGGAGCTATAAAATAAATTATTTACTACAATACCTTGAGAGTATGGTCCTATTGCTTTTGGAGCATCATCCGTATGCACAACTTTCATATTCACACACCTCTATTATTTAAAATTAGTGTTCGTTTTGACGTGCTGCAGGTAGTTGCCTTTCTGCACTTCAATTTGACGATCCTTTTCATTTACCTTTTCCAACTTCACCAAGGACACGTAATCCTCGATCAGACGTTCTTCAATATGCTCCGATTCTACCAGGATTCCTATCCCCGCCACATTGGCCTGGAATTCTGCCAGCAGGTTGACCATTCCGCTCACAGTGCCGCCAGCCTTCATGAAATCATCGATGATCAGGACATTTGACCCTGTCTCCAGGCTTCGTTTCGCCAGGACCATTGTTTGGATCCTTTTGGAGGAACCGGATACATAGTTGATGCTGACCGTTGATCCTTCCGTTACCCTGCTGTCTCTTCTTACGATCACTACCGGTACATCCAGGTAGCTTGCAACCGCATGTGCAAGAGGAATCCCTTTGGTAGCCATCGTCATGACAATATCCACCTTTTTGTGACTAAAGGCTGTGGCAAACATTTTCCCGACTTTGTTTAGCACTTTTGGATTACCTAGTATATCTGTCATATACAGATATCCACCAGGCAGCAGCCTTTCCGGTTTGGCGATGATGGTGCACAGTTCCTCCAGATAAGCCTCCGCCTCTCCATTACTTACGAACGGGATATATTTCACACCACCAGCAGCCCCTGGTACCGTAATGAGGGTTCCGATTCCTTGTTGCTCAAAAGTCTGTTTGATAATTCCCAAATCTTCACTGATAGATGATTTAGCGGAACCATATCTGTCAGCAAAAAAGGAAAGTGGTACAAGGCCTTGGGGATGCTGCAGCATATAATGCGTCATATCTACAAGACGACCACTCCGACGTAATTTCATGACTCTTCCTCCTAAAATCCGAATGTTTTAATGTAAATATAACATTATTATACGGATTTAATCAAGGGTGTTTCGTTCTCCCAGCACCCTTACAGCAAATACCTGGTCACAGAATCCCCTAAGGCCATTATAAATGCGGTGCATTCTGGAATCGTATTGCACAATCCCGAATACGGTAGGGCCGCTGCCGCTCATCAGCACAGCATCAGCACCGAATTTTTTCATCTGGTCTTTGATATGTGCCACTTCAGGGTAAAGCTTCAGGGTAACAGATTCCAGTACGTTGCCGACCAGTCCTGTCATCCGGTCATAGTCATTATCCTGTATCGCCTTTATCATGCCATCCACATCGGGATGAGACACCTTCGTCAAATCCAGATTGTTGTACACTTCTGCAGTGGATACACCGATTGTCGGTTTTGCAAGGACAATCCAGCTGTGAGGAGGGGCAGGCAAATGCTCCACTATTTCTCCTCTTCCAGTAGCAAGGGCTGTACCTCCATATACACAGAAGGAGACATCCGACCCTATTTCAGCGCCAACCACCGCCAGCTCGTCCAGGGTAAGCCCTAATTTCCACAGCTTATTCAACCCTCTAAGTGTTGCCGCAGCATCACTGCTTCCACCTGCCAATCCCGCAGCGACAGGAATCATTTTGGTGATTGAAATCGAAACACCCCTGTCCACTTTGAATCTCTGCTTTAAAAGAGAGGCAGCCTGGTATGCCAGATTCCGATTATCATCCGGTACATAACGGTTATGAGAAATAATATGGATCTGACCATCGTTTCTTTCTGTCAGCTCAATGCGATCAGCTAAATCGATGGTGGTCATGATCATCTTTACTTCATGAAAGCCGTCTGGACGCTTATGTAGCACATCTAGCGATAAGTTAATTTTCGCTGGTGCTTTTTCTAACAGTCTCACACTCTTCACCTACTTTTATCGTCTCCAATTATTTCTGTATTGTACCACATTTTGATGTAGAAATATCTCATATTATGTCAAATATTATCTCACTTATAAATAGTGCACCTTACTATATTCAGCATCTTCCTTTTATCGTGAAAAAACCGAAGTGTCCCGCACTCCGGTTTTGATCGTTTGTCACTTAGGTTGATTTTGGCCTAACTGTCTTTCCGCAAGTTCAATGGCCCGCTTGACCATGTTCCCTGCATCTTTGGCACGAATGGCGCCCCAACCTTCCTGTTGCACCACGTCATAGAAGCCAAGCTCTTTTGCAAGCTCCTCTTTCAGCTGATAAGACATCATTCCACGTCTTCTTCTGCCCAAAATGAACAGCCTCCTTTATGATCTTAATGGTGACAGTAACTAGTATAGGTACCAAACCGTCCTTTTATAAGCGGATATATATGTATGAAGCTTTTTTGGGCAAAATAAAAAGCAGCAAACTATTTGTCTACTGCCCACTAATTGCCATATTTCCTTCTTCGAAGAATGTAAGTTGTACCGTTTCTGTGAGGACATCTGCATAGCTGTAGGATACGCGTTCAAAAGCATTTTCGTCTTGATCTAGTTCTATTACAAACACCGATGGATAAGTCTCTGCCAAAACCCCAATGCGCTCAATCGTCTTTCTCCGACCACCGTTTGCACGAAGAGTTAACTTTTTTCCTAAATTAGAATCTAACGTCCTTTTGATATCAACCAACGTTTTTCCCATTTTACTCCACCTCACTATACTATACATAGTATAACACATCACAAAAAAAAATTCAAATAAAACTTAAAATTATAACAACCCTAAAAGCACCCTGTCAATAACTTTCCTTCAACAATTATCTCCATATGTCTACATTTATGATGTACTACTATTTATTGGAATATGTATAAGTTCTTGAAAAAGTTTTACAAAAGGCAATAATGACAAGAATAACCTAAAAATTAGGTGTCAGCGTCAAAAAACATGTTGATTTCCGATCCAGGGCTTCGCTTATCCAAGGCGTCCTCAGGAGCCTCACCCCTTGCTCTCCAATCAACAAGGAAAGCACAATATGTAATACGCTTCAATGAAGCCTTATAAGAAAACCCGAACTCATCTTAATGATATTAAGCCAATGCACATTAATCATCAAAAAAACCCTTAACATCACCATGTTAAGAGTCTTCCTCATCTTCATCTGAAGGGGGGCGGAATGGCATCCCGGTTCTTAGCACACCACGCGTTTCGATTCCGCCTAGTCCCTTTTCCCCTGTGAGGGTGTTTTTCAGTACATCCCAGACATTTACTCGGTCCATAAACGGGGTGAAGCATATTCTGGCGACAATGTATACAGGATCCAAGGCGTGGATGTTCACCCTCGAAGGTGAGCTTGCAAAATTGGCTCCTGCACGGATCAGTGACTCAAAATGCGACTGGCAGGCCCCTGCAAATATGACAAGCTGATCAAGGTTGGGCTGAATTTTCCTTGCTTTTTGAACCGTTTGTACAAAATGGCGTGAATGCCTATATGCGGAGATGTCCGACACTTTCCCTTTGCTCTTGGAATAGGCGTCATGCCCGGTAATGACCAGGATATCCGGGCGATACTCTTCCATCAGTCCCATTATCTTCTGTGGCATTTCTTTTTCATTTACATGAAAGCCGTGTACAGGAACACCGATCCGGTCATAAAGCTCCATGCATTTTTTTAAATATAAAGGGTCTCCATCGATGTGAAGCACCCTTCCAGGCATTTGAAAGTAGCTTTGGTCCGTACTATACCCTCCGGTTGCCTGGTATTCGTTTTTTTCGCGGATCAATTGATAATCCTGTTGAAACAGCTGCAGAGAACGGTTTGCCTTCGATTCGGCACGCTGTTTTCGCATCATCTGTTCCTTGCCATCCATTATCTCCAGATCACTGTAAGGTGAATCTGCCATTAGCCGAACATCTTCCCCATATAATAAAACCACTAACTGGTCGTATTCCGTTTTATGAATATCCATGACACGAAAGAGAAGGTCATAGTTATAGGATTTGCGAGCTACAATATCTCCAACCTTAATTTTCATATTTTCCCCTCCAACTGGGAGGCTGCACCTATCCCAACTGACTATCTAACCTAGAATATGCAATACCGCGTTTCTATGTGAGAGGGAATATACCTTAGGAGCACATACGCAAAAACAAACAACCCGCAAGTGCCTGGCACTACTAAGTACCGTCCCACCCAACAAAAATTCCAAATAGCAAAACCAAAACAAAAAAACGGCCCTAAAGGCCGTTTTAGTTTGGTGATGATGGGTAGATTTCCAGTAGTGCGTCACTTAGTTTACCGAACTCCTCGATTGAGAGTGTTTCCCCTCTTCTCCTTGGATCGATGGATGCTTGGTCTAGGGCAGTTTCAATTTGTGCTTTTTTTGCTTTTCCTTCAGGGAGGTGGCTTGTCAGGTTGTTCAGGATGGTTTTCCGGCGTTGTCCGAAGCTTGCCCTGACCACTTCAAAGAAAAAGTTTTCGTCCCCTACCTTCACTGCAGGCTCGTCTCTGACCGTGAGGCGGATAACCGCTGAATCTACGTTAGGTTGCGGCACAAAGACTGTCTTAGGAACGATCATGACCGTTTCAGCCTTGGTATAGTACTGCACGGCAATGGTAAGGGATCCATATTCCTTGGTGCTCGGTTTTGCAGCCATCCTATCGGCCACTTCCCTTTGCAACATGACAGTGATGCTGTTTAAAGGCAAACCTTCCGTTAAGAGCTTCATGATGATCGGCGTGGTTACATAGTAAGGAAGGTTCGCTACCACCTTCACTTCTTCAAAGCCTTTGATTTCATCACGTATCAGGTTTTCTACATCTGCCTTCAGGATATCCTGATGGATCACTTTTACATTATCATACGGTGATAGTGTGTCCGCTAAGATTGGCAATAGACGCTGATCGATTTCAAAGGCGATGACCTTACCCGCTCTTTTGGCAACCTGTTCGGTAAGGGCGCCGATACCCGGTCCGATTTCGATCGCGGCAGTTTTTTCTGAAACCCCTGCAAAGTCTACAATCTTATTAAGGATGTTTGTGTCGATCAGAAAGTTTTGCCCTAAGCTTTTCTTGAATGAAAAGCCGTATTTATCGAGTATTTCCTTCGTTCGTTTCGGTGTGGCGATATCCTTTTGCATTTATTGCTCCTCCTGCTCTAATTGAACTAATGCCTCTTCAAGCCGCTCCTGGGTGATATGGAACATCTGCAAGCGCCTCTGAAGCTGCTTCCCATTTGTGTATCCTATATTCAGGAACTCCCCTAACCGCTCCCTTTTTTTCTTGGCAGAAGGACCTGCTATCAACCCGAAGGAGAGTAATGTGTCAAAGGAAATCAATTCCATGTTCTGCTCATATTCCTGATGAAGTCCGGATAATGCCTCTTGGATGGAAGCAACCGTAGCGTGTTCGACTCCAATCCCTTTGCCGTTTTTTCCACGCGCAAGGCTCTTTGGCAAAAATGCATGCTTACAGCCAGGAACAGACTGTCTGATGGTATGCCTGATCTTTTCCCCTGGGTAATCCGGATCGGTGAACACAATTACCCCTCGCGTCTCCTGGGCATGTTTGATCCGATTCAGTATTTCTTCATTAATGGCAGAGCCGCCCGTTTCAATCGTATCGGCATCCACCGCTCTTTTTATGGCAACTGTGTCGTCTTTTCCCTCGACCACAATTATTTCTTTTATTTTCATTTTTTCCTCCAAAATGGTGAAACTTTCTTTAGTTTGATTCGTCTAACTATATGAACGGTGACAATAGTATGTATTCTACTTTATTTTATCTATCTTGACTAATTAATATTAGTAGCGGGTATGGAATAATAGGAATGGCAATAAGCCATTTCACTCTTTCCATTCTAACAGAATAACAGAAAAAAGCAGAGGCTGTTCACCCCTGCTCCGTTATTTACCAAAAATAAATAAATTATATTAATCGAGGATTTTGATTTTAACTCTTTTTCTTCCCCAGCGATACGCAGATTCTTTGTCAGCGAAAAACACATCGATTTTATTTCCTTTGATGGCACCGCCAGTATCTCCGGCAATCGCATAGCCGTATCCTTCTACATAGACCTTTGTACCCAGCGGGATCACGCTAGGATCCACGGCAATCACCTTCACACCCGGATTTGCGCGCAAATCGATCCCTGTGCTTGTGACTCCACTACAACCATTGCAAAACGCAGTATAGGCTGTGGAGGACACATAGAATTCCTTCGAGCTGCTTTCCGTACTACGGGAAACAACTTGTTCCGGCTTTGGAGCAGCTTTCGTTCCGACTGCCACGATTTTATCCATCGTCTCTTTTAACGTCTCTTCCTTGACCAACTCACGAGACACTTCTTTTCCATTCTCAAAAACCACTTCATAATGCTTTGCAACGGTACCGTGTTGTCCTTCTTGAACAACTTTTTCTTTCCCTTTATCGAGGTTGCCATCATTTTTTGTGACGACACCGTAATCGATAGTCTCTTCCACTACATCGGTGACTTTTTCAACTCTAGTAACGTTAACTACAGAATTGTTTGCTACCAATTCTTCTAAGCTTGGCTCCACTCGGTCAAGATCATTCAATGTAATTTCTTGCTGTTCTAAAAAGTCAGCGACCGTAGTCGAAGTAGACCATACCTGTTGCTCTTCTCCGGCGACATTCAGGGTTACCTGGAATGCCTTCTCTATTTCTATGACTAACTCATCTTTGATTGAGTCATTCAGACTCACATTCAATTTATCATGCTCTGCTAGCTTTATATCTTTTTGATTAAGTAATTCCTTGACTGTTTTGGCTGTCGTCCACACCTTTTGCTTATCATCGTCGATGACGAGCTCCACTTCTTTGGCGGGATTCCATACTATTTGCATCGAATCGGTTACTTTTGTATTTTCTGAAGGATGCAGATGATCCTCCGCGCGAACTGTGATATTCAGCTCTTTCAGTATATCCGCTACGGTTTTAGCGTGAGTGCGTAATGACACTTCTTCTCCGTCAACATTCACTTTTACAGCAGCCTTTGTGCCATGGAAGACACCAAAGCCAAGTATGGCTGAGAAGACTATGAAACTAGTAATAAAAATAGCTAGTCTGGTCTTGCTCATCGAACCAGAAAACAGTTTTTTCATGCTCTGTAACATGTAAAAAAACGCCTCCTTCTCCTCGGATGGAATTATATAGACATGTATGTATCTTGTCAACCCTTGCCACTTGCTTGACCGTAATGTCTATTATGCAGAATATTTCAATAAAAGGGAAGTGAAATATATCGACACGATTATCCTATGAAGAGAAGAAGTACGGTAGAACTTTTTTATTTTTTGAGGGTTTTGGACAAGTATCCCCTAATTATGTCAGGCTTTCTTGTCAGTTTATGCCGAATAGTTTCTTTGCATTTGCTGTTGTTTTTTCTGCTACCTCTTCCACTGTCATACCTCTTAAGTAAGCTATCTCTTCCGCCACCAAACGGACATAGCCCGGTTCATTCCGTTTTCCCCGGTATGGATGAGGCGTCAGGTATGGGCAGTCCGTTTCTATTAACAGCATGTCCAACGGAATCTCCTTCGCCACTTCTTTCGGTTTTTTTGCATTCTTGAATGTGACTGGCCCTCCAAAGGATATGTAGAAATTCATCTCCATGCATTCCTTTGCCACTTCCAGACTCCCGGTATAGCAGTGCATGATCCCACCAACCTCTTTTGCATCCTCTTCTTTCAGGATCTCCACTACGTCCGCGGTTGCGTCACGATTATGGATCACAATTGGCAGCTTCACTCTCTTGGCCAATCTAATCTGTTTACGGAACACTTCTTTTTGGATGTCCTTTGGGGACTTGTCCCAATGGTAGTCCAGCCCCATCTCACCAATGGCCACCACTTTTTCATGGGAGGCAAGCTCCTCGATCCAGTTAAGGTCCTCTTCTGTCATATCTATTGCGTCTACAGGGTGCCAACCGACAGCAGCATAGATGAAGTCATACTGTTCTACCAGCTCCATCGCTTTTTGGATTGTTTTTCGATCAAAGCCAACGACCACCATATTCATCACTTTTTCATTCCGGGCCCGTTCGATTACCTCTTGAAGGTCTTCTTCATACTGATCTGCATTCAAGTGAACATGTGTATCAAATAACATTTTTAACACTCCTGTTTTTTACTTTATTTGGTCTGTATGCACCGCTGTTGATTTCCGCGTAAGTCTTCGCTTTCCGCGGGCGGGTCGGAAGCCTCCTCGGCTAACGCCTGCGGGGTCTCCCATACTCCGCTTCTCCCGCAGGAGTCTTCGACTTACGCTCCAATCAACAGCTAGAAACTGTCTAAAATCAAAACTCTTTTATAACAAAACCACTTTTAAAAGGCATTAGTTTTTTACTACGAGCAACAAATTTTGAAATGATTACTCGTAGGTATCGTTTTTAAATATCTTTAAAAAAGTTTATTATCCTTAGTGGATTGGAGCGGAAGGCACTTGACTCCTGCGGGAAAATAGAGGGAATGGGAGACCCCACAGGCAAAGCCGAGGAGGCTCCCATCTCTCCCCGCGGAAAGCAAGTGCCTGCAGCGGCAAGGAACGGGTAACATTTAATGCGGTAACAAGCAATAAAAGAATTTTTTTGAAATATTATTAACCAATATTATTCTCAATTAGAAAATAAGAGATGTAGCCCGTTGTTACACGTGAAACATCTCTTACTCTTAAAATTTATTATTTCCTGATAGGAATTAGTTATTTCACTTTCGCACCAAGAGGCAACGATTCGTCCACCGAAGCCAATGACAGAATTCCGTCTTTTTCCCCAGCAAGAATCATTCCTTCCGATAGCTCCCCGCGAAGTTTCACAGGCTTCAAATTCGTCACACAAATTACGCGTTTCCCCACCAGTTCTTCAGGTGTATAGAATTTCGCGATTCCTGAAACGACCTGCCTCTTTTCGTAACCTAAATCAAGCTGCAGCTTCAGCAGTTTATCTGCTTTCTTCACAGGTTCACAATGGGTAACCTGCGCTACACGCAAGTCTATTTTCATGAAATCCTCAAATGTGATTTCTTCAGAAACGGGTACTTCTTCCGGCTTGTTCTCTTCCGGCTTTTCCTCTGCTGCAAGCGCAGGCTGCATCATTGCTTTGATGTATTCAACTTCTTCCTTCACATCAAGGCGAGGGAAGATCGGATCTGCTTTTTTCGTTTGAGTTCCTTCCGGTATGATACCAAAGCTTTGCAGGCTTTCTAAGCTTGCCAAGGACTCATTGATCCCTAGCTGTTCAAAGATTTTACCAGGGGTTTTTGTCAGGAACGGTTTAAGAAGGATCCCTATATAGCGTAGGGACTCTGTCAGATGTCCCATTACGGAAGCAAGCTCCTCTTTCGTTTCCTCAGACTTTGCCAATACCCAAGGCGCTGTTTCATCAATATATTTATTAGTTCTGCTCACAAGCTGCCAAATCGTTGATAATGCCACGGAAAACTCCATGTTCTCCATCGCTTCCTCGTAATGGACCACCGTTTCCTGTGCGAGCGCACTCAACGGCTGATCAAAATCAGTGACATTTCCTTTATATACAGGAATTCCCCCGTTGAAGTACTTATCAATCATCGCTACTGTACGGTTCAATAGGTTTCCTAAATCATTTGCAAGATCAAAGTTTACCCGTTCCACAAAGCCTTCCGGAGTAAAGACACCATCAGAACCGAATGGAACTTCCCTTAATAGGTAATAACGCAGTGCATCCAGGCCATAGCGATCGATTAATGTAACAGGATCGACCACATTTCCTTTTGATTTGGACATCTTGCCATCTTTCATTAAAAGCCAGCCATGTGCGAAAACTTTCTTTGGAAGCGGCATGTCAAGAGCCATCAGCATGATCGGCCAATAGATAGTGTGGAAACGGACGATTTCCTTCCCTACAAGATGAACATCCGCCGGCCAGTATTTCAGGTACTTCTCATCGTTTTCCGTTCCATATCCAAGTGCCGTAATATAGTTGGATAATGCGTCAATCCATACATAAATGACATGCTTCGGGTCTCCAGGCACTTTCACTCCCCAATCGAAGGAAGTACGGGATACCGCCAAATCCTCTAATCCTGGTTTGATAAAGTTATTGACCATCTCATTTTTGCGGGATTCCGGTTGGATGAACCCTGGATTCTCTTCATAATACTGAAGAAGTCGATCCACGTATTTGCCCATTCTGAAGAAATAGGACTGTTCTCTCACCAATTCTACAGGGTGACCGCTATCCGGACTTTTCCCGCCGACAACCTTTCCGTTCTCCATGACAGGGTCGACCAGCTGGTGTTCACGGTAGTAGGTTTCATCGGGAACCGAATACCAGCCTTCATATTCATCCAGGTATATATCTCCCTGATCCAAAAGCTGTTTGAAAATCTTCTCTACCACATCCTTGTGGCGGGATTCCGTTGTACGGATAAAATCGTCATAAGAGATATCAAGCTTATTCCAAAGGTCTTTGATGCCGGATACAATATCATCCACATATGCTTGGCACGTAACCCCTTTTTCTTCCGCTTTTCTTTGGATCTTTTGTCCATGCTCATCCGTACCTGTCAGATACATGACATCATAGCCCTTTAGACGCTTGTACCTGGCCATTGCGTCACCTGCAACGGTTGTATAGGCATGGCCAATATGTAAATTACCACTTGGATAATAGATAGGCGTTGTAATATAGAATGTTTTTTTATTTTCTACCATCAAAATTACCTCCCTTTAATCGAAACATATAAAAGCAGAAAGCTCTCGCCCATGGGACGAGAGCATTGAGCGTCTTCTACTTATACATTTATGTACATCTTAACCTAATTTTTATTACTATTATACATGGTTTAGGCCAGTATTGTTAAGGATTGAGCAAAAATTTTTAGTGCAATGCGCTTCCCCTGATTTCCTCTTTTAACCAAGGTTGAGTTTTGTCGAAATTTCGCCGAATAAAAAAGTTGAATTTTGTCGAATGATGTATATAATATTATTATCATTCAAATAAATCATAAAGTGATACTCTGTAAACAAACTGTAATTTTTATTCCTTAAAACCCTTTGTATAGCGCTTTTAACCTGCTTTTTAAATACATTTTTTTATAGAAATACAATTTTTTTCAATTAAATCTGTTGACGATTTTTGTAAATATTGTTATGATGAAATTACATTAGATTTGTCGAATAATGACGAAAATGATAGATTATTAGATTCTTATAAAATTTCATTTTATATTCAGAGAGGGGTATTTTTCTTATGAAATCTACTGGGATTGTACGTAAAGTTGACGAGCTTGGCCGTGTGGTTATTCCTATCGAGCTTCGCAGAACATTAGGGATTGCTGAGAAAGACGCTTTAGAAATCTATGTGGATGACGAAAAAATCATCTTAAAGAAATACAAGCCTAACATGACTTGTCAAGTTACTGGCGAAGTTTCTGATAACAACCTTACACTTGCAGATGGCAAAATCATCTTAAGCCGTGAAGGTGCAGAAAAAATCATCGAAGAAATCCAAAACAGCTTAGCTGCAAAATAAAAAAGAGGTCGCTGTCGCGACCTCTTTTTTATTTTTACCCTATTGTCCCATTAACAAATAAATCAGTTAAACACCCTTATGGTTTCCGCTCCAGGGGTTCGCTTTCCGCCCGCGGAAAGCGCAGTGCCTGGAACGGAAATCAACGGGCTTTATTATACAGCTACAAAAAAAACTGTAGACAACCTCGAATTACCACGAGTTTGTCTACAGTCTGCAACTTCTTAAGTTTCTTGTTTATTTATTCCACATGAAACGCCTGATACACTTCACGTTTGGGCAGTTCTCTTTCTTTTGCGACCTGTTTGATTGCGTCCTTGGAAGAGTGGTTGCCTTCCTTCATATAATGCTCTACGTGTTCCTGCAGGGATAAGGTCTGCCACCATGCTTCTCCCGCGTCCTGTATTTCTTCATTATTGCCTTCAAGGATCAGGCAGCATTCCCCTTTTACAGCCTGATCGCCAAGCAAAGCAAGCACTTCGGAAATCCGTCCACGAGTGAACTCCTCAAACTTCTTGGTCAATTCCCTGCTTACAACAATCCTCCTGTCCCCAAGGACCTCAAGCATTGCAGTAAGCGTATCCTTCAAACGGTGAGGAGATTCGTAAAGGATAATGGTATCCTGCAAACGGAGTAGTTTGTCCAACTCCTTTTTCTTCTCCTTTTTATGCCGATCCAGGAAGCCGTAAAAGTAGAAGGGCTGGGCTACCAGTCCGGATGCAATCAGCGCGGTCAAAGCAGCATTTGCCCCTGGCATCGGTACGACATACAAGCGTTCTTCCAACGCCTCTACCACTATTTCATAGCCCGGGTCGGAGATGGAGGGCATACCTGCATCACTGACAAGCGCCACATCCTTTCCTTCTTTCAATAGCTCGATGATTTTCTTGCCGCTCTGCTGCTTGTTATGTTCGTGATAACTGATCAGCGGGGTGCTTATCTCAAAATAATTGCACAGCTTCTTCGTTTGTCTTGTATCTTCTGCTGCAATAAAGTCAACTTCCTTCAACATCCGAAGGGAGCGAAAGGTGATATCCTCCAAGTTGCCGATCGGGGTCGGCACAAGATAAAGCCGCCCTTCCTTATATTTATCTGAAAAACTGTTTTGCTGCCATATGTCCATCTTTCCATCCCTCATTTACGTACTTTTCTTTTGCCGGCTCTTCGAAATGGCCACCGGTTATTCGTTTTCGCCATAGAGCATATTCCGGACCTCCGGAGAGTACTCCCCTTTTTCATCATATACAATAAGCGGTGGCAGTATTTTCATATCAGGATTGCCATCCTTTATTCCCTCTATAAGCAGTGTATTCGCGGGCTTATCCACCCTTGAATGCACAAACTGGATTCGCTTTGGCTCCAGACGGTATTTTCTCATCAACGTCACAATATCCAAGAACCTTCCCGGCCGGTGGACAAAAGCAGCCTTGCCCCCTTGTTTGACCATTTGACTGCTCACTCTAACCACATCCTCAAGCGTACAATGGATTTCATGGCGAGCTATCGCATAATGGATATTGGTATTTATCTTCTCTTCTTTTTCCGGTACGAGAAAATATGGAGGATTGCACGTTACTACATCAAATTTCCCATGCCCAATAATTGCCGGGATTTCCTTGATGTCTTGATGCAGTACCTTCAATCGATCATCCAGGTTGTTATAGGCAAAGCTTCTTTGCGCCATGTTTGCGAGCCGCTCTTGGATTTCAACACCTGTAATGGTCCCCTTGGTTCTTGTGCTTAATAATAACGGTATGATTCCGTTTCCTGTGCAAAGGTCAAGGATTGCCCCTTTCTGGATAGGCACATAGGCAAACCGCGCCAGAAGGACCGCATCCAAGGAAAAGGAAAAAACCGATGGGCTCTGTATAATTCGTAAATTCTCTGCCAATAAGTAATCTAAACGCTCATCTTCTACAAGCTGTACCATTTCTCCATAACCCTTTCTTTCCTATCTTATACTTTATTATAACCTAGACTTCTTTTTAAAATGGCTGTTTTCGTATTCAGTGGCGCTATTAAAAATGGACACAACAAATGAAGCCCGTTGATTTCCGCTCCGGACACAAGATTCCCCGGGGACGGATGGGAGCCTCCTCGGCTTCGCCTGTGGGGTCTCCCATGCCCTCTACTTTCCCGCAGGAGTCAAGTGTCCTCCGCTACAATCAACTCACGGGTAAAATATTATTTGCTATTAGAAAGAGCCTCAAGACAAATTTAATTCACTATTGAAATGAAAACTTGAGATAAATTTTGTACCTTTAGTAAGGCAATTTTCTACTATGAGTCACCCCTGTTGGTTGGAGTGCAAGGTGTGAGACTCCTGCGGGAGCAGCGTGTCAAGGGGAGACCCCGCAGGCGCAAAAGCGCCGAGGAGGCTCCCGAGGCCGCCTTAGGATAAGCGAACGCCTGGAACGGAGACCAACAGGGTGTTTAATGTTGACACCTTATATTTAGCCCAGCTCTATTCTTATCGCAACAAACTTTATGAAAAGATCCTTTTAAATAGAAAAAAGTCGCCCGCATTGAAGGAGGCGACTTTACTTCTTATTAAGAAAGGACAGGCAAAACAAGCAATCGCCTTCTTTACGGGGACTTCCAAAGTGGAGATTGCAGATATGGAACCCTTCTTGATACAAACGTGCAAGGTTATCATATCCTTCTCCCACATCGATCTGCTTGTTCAGCTCTTTTTGCTCGTTCGGTTTCTTTTTTGTCTTCTTCTGCGTAACCGATTCATTTGACATTTGTTCCAGACGGTTCCGCAAATGTCCGTTTTCAACGAGGACACTGTTGTTTTCTTCGATAATAAGGGCAAGGTGTTCTTTTAATTCTCCGAGCTGTTTATATAAATGTCCGATCTGTTCTTCCATATTGCTTACAGAATCAAAAATCTCTTTCTTGTCCAAATTCTCCACCTCTTAATCTGTGGCTTGTGATGAAACGGCTCCCTCTTGTAGTAGTTCATCCAGCGTGTATTCTACCACTCGTTCTTTTCCTGCCAACTCCACTTGCAACACGCGTTCCAGGATGTTTAACCCTACCACACGACCAGAACCACTTGGAGTTTGGATCACTTCATCCAAATCAGGCAATTGCTCTTTTGCAGACTCATATTCGTCATTTTCATATTTCAGACAGCACATGAGACGTCCGCAAAGCCCTGAGATCTTGGATGGGTTTAAAGACAGGTTCTGATCCTTCGCCATTTTGATGGACACCGGTTCAAAATCCCCCAGGAAGGTCGAACAGCATAGCATCCTTCCACATGGTCCAATTCCGCCAAGAAGCTTGGCCTCATCCCGTACCCCGATTTGACGCAGCTCGATGCGTGTTCGGAAGATGGAAGCCAAATCCTTTACCAGCTCCCGGAAGTCCACTCGGCCATCTGCTGTAAAATAGAAGATGATCTTATTTCGGTCGAACGTGTATTCCACATCGACCAGTTTCATATCCAATCCATGATCGGTCACTTTCGTGAAGCATACATCGAACGCTTCCTGTGCGGCTTTTTTGTTTTCGTCCACTATGAGACGATCCTTTTGATCCGCAATACGCAGCACCTTCTTCAATGGAAGAACGACGTCATTTTCATCCACTTGTTTCATCCCGATAACTGCTTTACCGAATTCCACACCGCGTACCGTTTCGACAATGACATATTCATTATCTGTTATATCAAGCCCATTTGGGTCAAAATAGTATATTTTCCCTGCTTTTTTGAATCGTACTCCTACAACTTCATACAAACTAATATCCCTCCTGCAAGTTTAAAGCTAATCTTTCCATGAGAAGGTGCGGATTTACATTCGATGCTAGCCGAGACTTACTTTGTAAAATATAGGATAAATGCTCCGTGACACGTTGCTGGGTTGTCTGAAGTGCATACTTTTCAATCTGCTCCTTCTCGTCCGTAAATACGAACTCGTCCCCTTTATCTACTTGAGCATATAACATATCTTTATAAATAAATAGCATTAAATCTAAACCTATCTCCAATTGCTTTCTTTCTTGAAAATGAGGCATCCACTTTTCTTGAATGAACAGCAACGCCTGCTGCTGTCTCGTGAATAGCGCTTCATACAATTTTATCACTAAATTTCTAGCAAGCGCAAACCAATCATCTCGACATAATTCTACCGCTTCCTCTAAACTGTTGGTCAAATGAGTGGCTGTCCTTGCCAAAGGTACGGAAAAGCCTTCTTCCACAAGCTTATCGACCAGTCTAGTAGTGGTTAATGCCCGAAAAGACAGGGGCTGGCAGCGCGAAATGATGGTGTTCAGCATTTGATGAACATTTTCGGTCAATAAAAAGGCAAAAGTTTCCTGGTTTGGCTCCTCTAAAAACTTCAATAGACTATTCGCCGCATTGGTGGTCATCTTATCTGCATGCTCAATAATGTATATCTTTCTTTTAGACTCCAAACCTGTTTTCGTAAACTCTTCCTGCAGGAACTGAATCTGCTGTTTTTTGATCGAATTCCCATCAGGCTCGAGCACATGCACATCCGGATGATTTCTAGAATCTATCCGCTTACAATTTGAACAGCTCTGACATGGGTCTACCCCATTACGATCCCTGCACAATAAGCTTTTTGCAAAGAGATAGCTAACCTCTTTTTTACCGGTACCTTTCATGCCATCCAGCAGATAGGCATGTGCAATACGGTTTCTATGCAGACTATTTGTTACGATTCTTGCAACGGTAGGTTGGTAGTCCAAGTCTGACCAACTTTTTATCACATTTATCACTCACTTACTTACATGTATAAATTAATGAGCAGGCCTTTGATCTCTCCGATACTGCTCAAAATATTTATTCTTGTTTTTTCTTGATCCATTACATCTTCGGTCAGGGTAATCAACGATTCATCCACCTGTTTCACAATCTGCAGATGCCTGGATTGCCCTTCATTGGTCCAGTGGTGGGACTGATGAAGCTCCATGCCGAACTCCACCGCTTCTTCCATAAACCGCTTTACGAGCGTTTTATATTTTGCCAGATCCTGAAATGTCCTGGAGTTTCCCAGTCTATTTCCCACAATCTCTATATCTTTCATCAGGATATTCAGCTGTTCCGAATGCAGCTTGGACGAATGCTTTTGCATGATCTCCCCAAAGCCTGCACGGGAAGCGGCATCGCCTTTTATGTCCATTCTGCTTTTATCTAAATTCGTTCGAAGCTCAGACGATATTTTCAAATGAAAACGTCCCTTTCTTATAGAATAACCTTCTTATAAAAAAGCAGCTCCGATAAGCCGCTCCAAAAACTAAAACTGGTGGAATTGCTCTACCGGTAAAACAAAGACCGTAGCCCCTCCGACTTCCACCTCAACAGGATAAGGAACATACGAATCTGCATTCCCACCCATTGGGGAAACAGGAGCAACCAACTGTTGACGATGCTGACAATTCTCTTTGATGATATCCATTGCCTTTTGCACGCGAACATCCTCCGTACCAATCATAAACGTGGTATTCCCGGACTTAAGAAATCCGCCGGTACTTGCTAGCTTGGTTGCGCGAAAATTATTTTCCACCAGCGCATTCATCAACTTATTGCTATCTTTATCCTGAACAACAGCCATAATCATTTTCATCTTGTTGTACCTCCTTTATTTTACCATTAATAAGATATATCTTCATTACTTCATTATTGGTAAATCTTAATATCCTTGTTTCTTTAAGTATCCAGTAAGCTCACCTTTTACCGACGCATACACCGTATCAAAGTCCTTTGACGCATCAATCATGAGGAAACGCTCCCGATACTTTTCTATCACTTTACTATAGCCCTCTTTTACTCGATAGTGAAAATCCAATTCTTCCTGATCCAAACGGTTTATTTCTCGTTTATTATTCGCCGCAATTCTCTTAAGTCCTTCTTCCGGCTCGATATCGAAATAAATCGTCAGGGATGGCATCTTTTTTTCTGTCGCAAATTCGTTGATGCTTAACACTTCCTCGAGCCCTATTCCTCGTGCATGTCCCTGGTATGCCAATGAGCTGTCAATAAAGCGGTCGCATAACACGATTTTATTTTCCTTCATGCTAGGCAGCACTCTCTCAACCAGATGCTGACGTCTTGCAGCTGCATATAATAGCGCCTCTGTTCTCGCATCCATCTCCGTATTATCACAATCCAGAATAACACTTCTGATCTGTTCGGCAATCTTGATGCCCCCTGGCTCCCGTGTTAAAAGAATGGGAAAGTCCTCTTCCTTCAACTCTCTGGCCAACTTCTGGATAATCGACGTCTTTCCTGCTCCTTCAGGTCCTTCAAACGTAATAAATAGTCCACTCACAAGCCTGTTACTCCTTTACTTCCTTATATATAGAAATATAATTACTTTTTATTCTATCATTTCCCTGAAACCTTGCCCCAAGTCTCATAAGCTGGCCAAGGTACCTTACAACTTCCTCTGTAACCCTTTCTCCCTTTAACAGTACAGGAATACCGGGCGGGTAGGGAATAATGGATTCTGCTGCAACCTTTCCTACCGCTTCCTCCAATTTGCACTCCATACTCGGAAGCTTCTGCTGCTTATCAAGATGGATCGCAAGCCGACTGATTTTCATCGGGAAAAGAGGAACACTCCCATAACCGATCTCTTTCCTGCTACTCTCATTCCCGACGTTCTTTTGCAAAGCTCGTTCTATTCTCTCTATCATATCATGTTTTAAGTCCATAACCGCTAACGGCAAAACAATTAATACATTCCAAGCATCAGCAAGCTCCGAAAACACGCCTTCTTTCTCCAAAACCTTCTGCAATTCGAAGCCGCTCCAGCCCCTCGTCGACCTCATCACTACCTTCAAAGGATCCACTGCTATACTTTTACTCTTAGGAACTACCACGCTTAAGCCATCCAGCTTGTCCAATTCCCGGCGGATCTCTGCAGTTTCCTCTACAATGGCAGCTACATCTTCTTTACTTAAGGCAGCAAGGTAATATCTCGCCAAATCCAACGATGCCATTATAGGATAGGAAGGGCTGCTCGATTGAAGCATCCGTAAATAATAGGCTATCCGTTCTTCACGCACCAGGTTCCCCTTTATATGTAAAAAAGATCCCATTGTCATCGCCGGCAATGTTTTGTGCGCAGAATGCACCACTGCATCTGCCCCCAGTTCCAAAGCAGAAACAGGGAAGGCTCCCCCAAGCACAAAATGAGCACCATGCGCCTCATCGACAAGTACAGGAATTCCTTCCTCATGCACCCTTTCGATGATAGCTTTCAGTTCTATCGATAGTCCATAATAGTTTGGATTGGTCAAAATAACCGCCTGCACATCTTGGATGGTCTTCAACGCCTCATCCAGTTCATCCAATGCTATGGATGTCGAAACATCCATCCCTGAATCATATCCGCATGATAAAAACACAGGCTCCGCTCCTGCTAGCTCCAAGCCGTTCAAAATGGATTTATGGCAATTACGCTGTACCAGCACCCTGCCTCCCCTCGAACATGCTGCAAGAATCATAGCAAGATTCCCTACAGTCGAACCATTCACAAGGAAAAAGGAAGCATCCGAGCCATATAAGTCGGCAACCAGCTCCTGACCTTCCTTTATCATCTCCTCCGGATCATGCAAATCATCCAACCCGGAAATTTCCGTTGCATCTATTTTTAAAATATCCCGAAAGTAAGCTTGCCCCTTATCAGGCAGGACTCTCCCATACTTATGCCCAGGCACATGACCCGAAACAGGGTTTGTCTCCCAATGCTCCTTCAATCTTGAATATACCGGTGTTTTCTGTTGATCCATCTTCATAACCTTCACTCTTTTTCCTTCATTATTACTACCCATTATAGCCGATAGCCGTCCCAACTCCTACCCCTGCCATCCAAAAGCCTTTCCCCTTTTCTCCCGTAACAAAAATAAAAGCCCTTTTACAGGACTTTTCTACTCAGGAATAAATCTTAGGAATCGTAATCTTTTTGAGCTGTTGCAGATAAAACCTATACTTCGGATCTTCAGTACCCGTCTGAAGCATATCCTTCTCGCAGTCCGTACAAATAAACTCCGTATAAAGATGGATCCCTCTTTCTTTCTTCTCCTCACAAACAATACACGTTTCCCCAACCGATGAATGAATGGACTCCATTTCTCTTTCTCCACCTCCATCCACTAGTCTATCCAAAAGCGCCGACTCTATACAAAATTATCAAAATCACAGCCTACCAAACTCTTACATCTAGTGTATGTAGCGCCTACTAGTCTGTGTTTGTCTTCAAATAAAAAGAATGGGCTGTTTTTAAAAAGGACATTGTTCTCCACCAATCCCTCACTACGCCAGTGCCAGGCCCATCCATCCACTAACCAACCTCTTTCTCCCCCAAACAAAAAAAGAGGGGCCTGGCACTACTAAGTACCATCCCCCAACTACGCAAATCCAAAGATGCAAACCAAAAAACAAACATAAAAAGATCAGTACCTCTTTCTTACCGTCATCCTCAATTTTCCCCCTCTGTCACGGTACGAATCACTCCTTTTCTTACCGCCTCACTCGCTTTTTTCCTTTGTCACGGTACGAATCACACCAGTGCCTGGCCCCTCCACCAACCACACGACCTCTTTCTCCCCAAAACAAAAAGAGGGGCCTGGCACTAATAAGTACCATCCCCTCACCACACTCATCTAAAGAACAATAAACAAACCAACTTCCACACCCTCACCAGTGCCTGGCCCCTCCACCAACCACACAACCTCTTTCTCCCCAAAACAAAAAAAGAGGGGCCTGGCACTACTCAGCACCGCCCCCCACAACAACCTATTCAAAAAACAAAAACCAAAACAAAAAAAGACCAGCACCTAAGCACTGATCTTCCCTCTAAACTTGCCTGGCAACGTCCTACTCTCACAGGGGGACAGCCCCCAAC
>NZ_JBHVHV010000024.1:0-67149 GCF_042800035.1 Sutcliffiella sp. NPDC057660 | reverse complement strand
TTTTTCTTTTTCATACTTTTCACCCTGAGAGTTATATAAGAACATTATAAGAACAGTTATCCACAATTTAAAGGGGTTTATAATTTCCTAAACAACAAAAAAAAGCCACCTGCCGCAATTTTTGCGACAGGTGGCTCCATATAAAGTAATTAGTTTACATCCTTCTCGAAATTAGGCGCATGCAATCCAGCCTTTTCGAATGTTGCTCCGATCTTCTCGTGGAATGCTGCAAATGCCGCTTCCATTTCTGTGAGGTCTGCATCAGGCTTTAATGTAGCCGCTCGCTCCTCGAAATAAAGTGCAAGCAATTCAACGGATTCCTTCATATCTCCCTGAAGCTCTTTGCTTAAGTCGGAAGGGATCTCCAGTCCGCGAAGCTCATTTGCAATAAGTTTGCTTGAGGATACCGCTTGTTCCTGCAACGCTGCATCCTGGGATTGTTCATATGCTGTCACAGCCTCCAAATTTTTTCGGATGGTATGGATCATTTCCATTTGAAGTCCGACTAATGCTGTAATCTGCTTGCTATCGTTATCGTTATCAGAAGCTGCACTTGCTTCCGTTTCTTTTGATTCAGTTTTATTTTCAGTGTTGCATCCTGCCAAAACAGCGATGCTAAGTAAAGCTGTCAATAGTATGCTCATCCATTTTTTCATTGTATAGGTTCTCCTTTATTGTCAAACTTAGTACGGTACATAGTTTACTTCTTTTCTAAATGGATGTATAGGGAATTTGCGAAAGAAAGACTATTTCGCCAATATATAATTTTCTTAAAATAACACTTTTTACAAGTAAATATACTTTATTAAATTTAGATGAATGTTATATTTTTTACTTGCATTGTGATGGGACATCTCTTACAATAGAAAAATGCAAACGGTTGCACTAAAGTTGCATTAAAATTACACAAAAATGAATTCGTTTTCAAGTTTTATATACTACTAATGAAGAAAGAAGGCTGTTAATATGAAGAACTTTTTGTCTTTCGACTTTTGGCAAAAATTCGGGAAAGCGTTACTAGTCGTAGTCGCAGTTATGCCAGCTGCTGGTATTATGATTTCCCTTGGCAAGTTGGTTGGCATGACGGGTGGAGACATCGTAATTGTGCAAACGATTGCAAGAGTGATGGAGGATATCGGTTGGGCCATCATTACCAATCTGCATATCCTATTCGCTGTAGCGATCGGTGGATCCTGGGCGAAGGAACGTGCTGGCGGTGCGTTCGCTGCATTGATTGCATTCGTATTGATCAACCGTATTACCGGAGCAATTTTTGGGGTAAATAATGATATGCTTGCCGATCCGGAAGCGACTTTCACGTCACTATTCGGTCAGGAATTGATTGTAGGAGATTATTTCACTTCTGTTCTTGGTGCACCTGCTTTGAACATGGGAGTATTCGTCGGGATCATTGCCGGTTTCCTCGGCGCAAACCTATTCAATAAATTTTATAACTATAGTAAATTACCTGATTCATTATCCTTCTTTAACGGAAAACGTTTCGTACCATTCATCGTTATTGTCGGATCTGTCGTTGCGGCAATCGTATTATCTCTTGTATGGCCGTTCATTCAAGGCTTGCTGAATGACTTTGGCCGTTGGATCGCTACTTCCCGTGACACGGCTCCAATTATTGCACCATTCATTTTCGGTGCATTAGAGCGTCTTTTATTGCCATTTGGATTGCACCATATGTTAACGGTACCAATGAACTATACCGCGCTTGGTGGAGCATATACGATTGCGACCGGCGGCAGTGCCGGCCAGGTCGTATATGGACAAGATCCACTATGGCTTGCTTGGATTGCGGATTTGAATAACTATCTATCTGCCGGGGATAAAGAGTCCTATGAAGCACTATTAAAAGAAGTCGTTCCTGCGCGTTTCAAAGTGGGGCAAATGATTCTTTCCTGCGCAGCATTAATCGGTATTGCGTATGCGATGTACCGCAATGTGGACAAGGACAAGCGCAAAAAGTACAAGTCCATGTTCTTCTCTGCAGGTCTTGCAGTATTTCTGACTGGTGTTACAGAGCCGATTGAATTTATGTTCATGTTTGCCGCTCCATTGCTTTATGTGGTGTATGCGATCATGACGGGACTTGCCTTCGCGATTGTGGATGTGATCGACATCCGTGTCCATGCCTTTGGTGTGATCGAGCTTTTGACTCGTACTCCTATGATTGTAAAAGCTGGCCTTTGGCTCGACCTTGTTAACTTTGTGATTGCTTGTCTTGTATTCTTCGGATTGAACTTTGCAGTAGCGAACTTCCTGATCAAGAAATTCAATTTCCCAACACCTGGCCGCAACGGGAACTATATCGAGCAGGAGGAAGGCGCTGGCGGTTCAGCTGCAACTGTCTCGAATGACTCTTTGGCACCTGCGATCATCGAATTATTAGGCGGAGCAAGCAATATTGACGATGTGGATGCATGTATGACCCGCCTCCGTGTAACAGTGAAAGACCGTGAACTTGTAGCTGGCGAAGCGAAATGGAAAGAAAATGGTGCACTTGGCCTAATTGTTAAAGACAAAGGCGTCCAGGCCATCTACGGACCAAAAGCCGATGTCATCAAATCGGATATTCAAGATTTGTTAGGAGCGTAATAGGATGAACCTACTAACCTTAAACTGTCACTCCTGGCAGGAAGAGAATCAAATGGAGAAAATTCAGCATCTCGCCCAAACCATCAAGGAAAAAGCATACGATGTCATTGCTCTTCAGGAGGTTAGTCAGAGCATCGATGCGCCCCTCATTCGCGATAATATAAAAGAAAACAACTTCGGCCTTGTGCTGCAGCAGGAGCTTGCGAAGCTTGGAGTCCCGGACTATCAACTTGTCTGGGATTTCGCCCATATGGGATATGACACGTATGAAGAAGGGCTGGCAATCCTGACCAGGCTTCCAATTATAGCGTCGCATTCCTTCTTTGTTTCCAAGGGTGAGGATACGGACTATTGGAAAACCCGGAAGATTGTTGGCGTGACGGTGGAAAATGGTGAAAGTGAGCTTTCCTTCTATACCTGTCACCTAGGCTGGTGGACGGATGAAGAGGAGCCTGCCCACTATCAGATCGAGAGGCTACTTGATGCGGTAAAAGCTGGCACAACGCCGTACTTCTTGATGGGAGACTTCAATAACAGTGCCCATATCAAAGGAGAAGGCTATGAGCTACTTACAGTAGAGCATGGGTTGTATGACACCTACCTGCTTGCTTCGGAGAAGGATTCCGGCATCACAGTGCGCGGCAAAATTGCCGGCTGGGATGAGAACAAGCAGGATCTCCGGATCGACCTTATCCTGGCAAGTGAGCAAGTTGACGTTGACTCGTCCCTCGTGGTGTTTAACGGGGAAAATAAAGATGTCGTGTCCGATCACTTTGGTGTGGAGGTACACGTTCGTTTATAAAGTTTTTAAAGGAGCCATCCGTTATACGACGGATGGCTTCTTTTTGTAAGCTGTTCAGGGTATCCTGTTTTTTTAAAAAAGTTCAATAGAATGCAAAAAATGTTCGATAGAACCGTAAAAAGATTCGATAGAATGCCAAAAAAGTTCAATAGAACGAGAAAAAAGTTCGATAGCACTCAAAAAATGTTCGATAGACACTAGTATACGCACCGCCAACTTAAAAAAACACGACCAGCGCTCTTTTCGCCAGTCGTATCCTGCCAAACTACCTATTTCGCTTCCGCAATCGCTTCTATTTCCGCCTGAATCTTCTTCGTCCACTCATCCACTACGCTATAGTCCATTGTCTTGACGTAGATTGCTTCCAGTTTCTCATGCCAGGTCTTGGCTTCGCCCAGCTTGCCGATTGCCGCCTGCATAGATTCCGTGTAACGGGCCTTGACGACCTGGATTTCTTTCTCGTAGCGCTCGTCAGTCCCGCTTCTGATGGTTATTTCGTACATATCGATGATCGAATCGCCTTCCCGCTCAGGAAAATATTCGTGTGGTGCCGTGCTGTCAAAAATGGCGAATCCAAGCTCGCGGCAGATGATCATATCCAAACTGTAGGGATCAAAGCCGCAATGATATACTTCCACGTCAAAGCCTCTCTCTTCTGCTGCTTTGGCCAGCTTTTTCAGCATGGTCGACTTTCCAGAACCGGGACGTCCTTTAATGAAGTACCTGTTCGTCAGACCCTCAGTCAGGTTTGGCACACAGTCCCTTGCGCCTTCTGGTGTGGCTGCACCGAGGAACCGGTGGCGGACATCAGCTTTTTTATCCAGGCTCTTCCCTTCAAATAGGGAATCTATCAGGGAGAGGGTAAGCTCATTCGCCGCTTCAAAATTCATATTATGGATATAATAGCGCTCCCAGTCATCATGGACCTTCAAGGCTCTGGCAAACGTTTGATAGGCTGCCAGATAGGCCTGCTTCTTTTTCTGGGCCAGCTCCACAATTTGGGTCCTATACTCTTTTAGGAAACTGGAATTCCAGGCTTCCCCTAAATTGACATATTCCTCAATGGCACCTGGTGCTTTCGGTTCGATGACATGCGGTGCCGTTCCATCTACAATGCCAATACCGAGCTCCCTGATGATGAGGCCATCGACCGATTTTGTATCTGATGAGCAATGCAGCAATTCGATATCATAGCCTTTTTCGTTCCATGCATTGCCGATTTTTTTGATAAGCGAGGATTTCCCTGTACCGGGACCGCCCTTCAGGATGAAAATCCGGTCCAGACCCTCTATGTTTGATTCATATAAACTGTAAAATCCACGTGCCGTATTGCCGCCAGCGTAATAATTCAACACTTTCCCTGCCAAAAATAACACCCCTTCATTGGTAGGATAATTGACATAAATCTATCCTTTTTACCATATGCAGGGGATAAGAAATAGGTGATTGCCTAATACATGTGACTCAATATTATAATAATTGAGGTTCATTAGTTGTGTTTCGGAGAACCCGGTGGATAATAATAAGGCGGAACTTTGATCCAACCACGTTTACGCATTAAAGTTTTTAACGTGGTTCCAAATGTCACCCAATCGGAGAAAAATCCAAGCCACATCATACCCACATCATTACGTATGGAGTTAGCCTGACCTACTGCTGAGGCTTGCATACATAAAACTAGCTTAAAGGCAATCCCGTTGGTAATTTCATCATCGGTCAATTTGACACCTAAAGGAATTTCCATAGAATTGGATTGAGGCTTAGCGGAAGTGACATCCGGTAATGGTATTCCTTCCTTTATCATAAATTTACTCAGTTTTTGTACCTGATCTTTACATAAAGCAATAACATCCACCAACATCTCCTTGACCTCATCGTCGGTGGTTGTATTCAATCCAATTTCCTCATAACGTATGAATTCTTCCATCATCGTGATATATTTCCAACAATCTCCGACTTCTATGACGTGTAGGGGTGTGTGCGGTTCATTGACATTATCTACTGCAATCTTCAAGGTATTCCATACTGCTTCAAATGGATTAGGCATTTTTTCACCTCCTCCCCTTAGTATCCACAAACATTTTCGAAAAAATGTAAATTTAACTTTTGCATTGTCGATTGCGAGGGATATGGAGGTTTAAAAAATGTGAAAAGCACAGCAACATCTGAAGAAAGATGGCGCTGTGCTTGTTCTAAGCTTAATACTTATGTCAATATTTATATAATCCGCCGTCCGTTCTGCGCAAGGGCAAAATGGATGCCATGCTGCAGTGACTGGAAGAAATCAAAATGATTCAGGTCTATATCAGACTTTGTAATTTCCATGCTCAGTTGTGGGGATATTCCAACCAGGATGGTCTTGATTCCAAGCAGTTCCGCTGCTGACCCCAGCTTTTCGATCATGCTTGCCGTGTAGGAGGTCAAATTCTGATCAATGCCTGTCAGATCAAGGACCAGGTAGCTCGCCTTATGTTTCGGCAGATCGTACAGGGTCTTTATTATCAGCTCATCTGCCCGTTCTTCATCATACTTTCCTAGAAGTGGGACGACCACAATTCCTTCGAGGACCGGTATGATCGGTGAGGAAATGGTTTGGATAAGCTCCTTTAGTTCTTTTGTTTTCTCCCGGACCAAGCCTTCGAGCTTCGCGATCTGCTCCGCTTCTTTCCTGCGTGCAAGGCCATGGATGTTTTCTGCCACATTTACTTCCTGAGGGAAATACTCAATGATGGAGTATTCATGCCCTTCAATTTGGGACTGGATGACCTTGTACCAAATTTCCGTTTTGAAAAGGCCTGTAAAGATACCGGCGTAGTGTGCAGCCAGGAAGATGCCGCCTTTCTTTTTTCCTTGGGCTTTGTTTATTTTGTATTCCCAATCATCCTTTAAATGAACGGTAAGACTGTAGATCTCCACATCCAGATTGTGAATATAGGCTTTTCCCCAACCAGCGGAGGCATACGTATTTGTTATTAAGCCTGCAATTTTCTCGATGCTGATATCTGTCATGTTTTCGAAATATTTTCCAACAACCGCTCCTTGGCGATAGCCTGTTGATTCCATTACAAGACAGGTGGATTCTGCTCCCGATACCTCTTCAATGGTATCGAAAAATGTTTTCATTGCCGAGGATATCCAAAAAAGGACAGAGTCTTCCCCTTCAAAGAGGAATACCCCCTTATCCAGATCCCATTCAAACTGAAGCCCCTTTATGTTCAATTTATGTTGATCGCTCATTAAACCATTCCTTTGTAGTTTATGAATCTATTATAAACTATCTTTTTCGGAACATTAAATGATATGTTATTACCAAAAAAGGAGTAGCGCCTCTATCAGCAGCCACTCCTCTCCTATTTTATTTTAATTTCAATTTAGCCAGGGCATCAGCAAGCGCTGTATTGACCGGCTCGTCCTGGTTCTGTTTCTTCAAATATTGATTCACATCACGCTTGGACGCCTTTTGAGAGTCGTTTTTCTTGCGGCGCTCCTGGAAGGTGCTCAATTTTTCACGATGGCCGCAGACGCAGGCAAACATCTGGCCTTCCCCTTCGCCTCTCAACTCCAGCTTCTTCCGGCATTTCGGACATCTTGCATTCGTCACTTTCGAGACATTCTTGCGATGGCCGCATTCACGGTCCTGACAGACGAGCATTTTGCCTTTTTTGCCGTTCACCTCAAGCATCGGCTTGTCGCAATCCGGGCAACGTTTGCCTGTGATGTTGTCATGCCTGAATTTCTCCGCGCTGTTTTTCACTTCATAGACGATTTCCTTCGCATAGGCCTTCATTTCGTTGATGAAATCCGCTTTTTTCAGCTTCCCTTTGGCAATCAGGCCAAGCTTCTGCTCCCATTCTGCAGTCAAGGCTGGTGATTTCAGGTCCTCCGGCACCAGATTCAGCAACTGTCTTCCTTTGGAGGTAATATGGAGACCCTTCCCCCTCTTTTCCATGAGGAAGCTATTGAAAAGCTTCTCGATGATATCCGCTCTGGTTGCTACCGTTCCGATGCCACCTGTTTCCCCGATCGTTCTGATCAGCTCGCGGTCGGACTGCTCCATATATTTCACCGGATTTTCCATGGCCGAAAGCAGGGTCCCTTCGTTAAAAGGCTCCGGCGGCTTTGTTTTGCCTGTGGTGATTTCCACTTTCCTGATGGACAGGGAGTCCCCTTTATTCAAGCTTGGCAACAGCTGGTCGGTATAGCCATCGCTGCCATCTTCCTGCTCCTCAAGGGATCCGAACACTTCTTTCCACCCTTGGGAGATGACAGTTTTCCCTTTTGCCACAAACTGCTCCGAACCAAGTGTGGCTGTTACGGTCGTCTGCTCATAGATGAATGGCGGCATCAATACTGCAAGGAAGCGTTTCACAATCAGGTCATAGATTTTGTATTCCTTATCAGAAAGCTTGCTTAGGAGCACCGTTTCCTCCGTCGGGATGATGGCGTGGTGATCCGTTACTTTCTCATTGTTAACAAACGATTTGCTGCCTTTGATTGGCTTGGATAAAATTTTTGAAGCAACCGATTTATAGGAATGGGCACGAACAGCTTCTACCCTCTCCTTTAATGTGTCGACCATGTCTGTAGAAATGAAACGGGAATCCGTTCTAGGATAGGTGACAATTTTATATTGCTCATACAGGCGCTGCAGGATGGACAAGGTTTCTTTGGCAGAGTAGCCGAAGATCCTGTTTGCATCACGCTGCAATTCGGTCAGGTCATAGAGTGCCGGGGCATAGCTTTTCTTTTCCGCTTTTGATATCTCTGTTATGGTGCCTTGCTTATTTTTCACCTGTCCATAAAGTCGTTCGATTTCACTTTTGTTAAAATTGCGTCGTTCCTTTGTTTTCGCATCCTGCCATACGAGCTGGAAGCCTTTCTCTGTAAGTGCCTTCATGCCGTAGTATTCCTTTGGCACAAAGCTCTGTATTTCCTCTTCCCTTTTTGCAATCATCGCTAGTGTCGGGGTCTGTACTCTACCGCATGACAGCTGCGCATTGTATTTGGTAGTAAGGGCGCGGGTGGCATTCATTCCGACCACCCAATCCGCCTCAGCACGCGCCACTGCCGAGTAATAGAGGTTTTCGTATTCCTTCCCATTACGAAGGCGTGAAAAGCCCTCCTTGATGGCCTTATCGGTTACAGAGGAGATCCAGAGACGCTTGATCGGCTTTTGGATGCGGGCCTTTTCCAGGATCCAGCGGGCAACAAGCTCCCCTTCACGCCCTGCATCTGTTGCAATGACGATCTCTTTTACATCTTTTCTTGTCAACTGCGCTTTGACCGCATTGTATTGCTTGCCTGTCTGTTTGATGACAACCAGCTTCGTTTCGTTCGGCAGCATCGGAAGGTCCTCGAGCTTCCATGCTTTGAATTTGGCATCATAGGCTTCAGGGTCCGCCAGTGTTACCAGATGGCCGAGTGCCCAAGTAACGATGTAATGGTCTCCCTCCAGGTACCCGTTCCCTTTTTTTCCGCATTTCAATACGCGTGCTATATCTCTTGCTACAGATGGCTTTTCTGCAAGTACTACTGTTTTTGACATATAATACAAATCCCTTCGTTTCTTTTTCCTTCCATCATCTTGGCATAATGTTTGGAGCTAGTCAAAAAAAGAAGAGAAGACCAGATGGCCCTCTCCTACTAGCTTCTATTTCTTTTCTGGAAGCTTTTTCAGTTCCGCGACCGCCTCTTCCAAGCTGCCGATCGGAATCAGCTTGATGGCCAGGCCTTCTTCTTTTACCGTCTGTTTTGCAATCTCTTCATTGTTGCCATAATCATTGTCTTCTGGTACAAGGAAATATTCATAGCCGGCGAGATCTGCTCCGATGACCTTCTGTTTGACTCCTCCGATCGGACCTACGAATCCGTCCATCTCGATTGTCCCAGTTCCCGCTACCTTGTTGCCTTTGAGCAGCGACTCTTCTGTCATCTTTTCAATCAGGGTCAAAGTCAGCATCAAGCCTGCACTCGGTCCACCGATCTCTTCAATGTTGAACGCGATTCGTTCATCCTCCACCAGCTCAAAGACCTCTTCCACATACATACCCAGGAAAGTATTGTTGTAATAGTCGCGTTCCGGATAGGTGCGAACCTCGATGTCTTTCCGTTCTCCATCCCTCATAACCGTCAATACTGTCTTTTCATCCGGTTCCTTCGCCAGGATCAGTTGATCGAGCTGTTCATAGGATTCGAGCTCCATCCCATCGACTCCTAATAGAATATCTGTTACCTCAATCTCATTCTTATATTTCCAATCAGGCTCGAGATAGGCCGGATAGAATCCAATCAAATTGAGTTCCGGTATTTCTTCCATATATTCTCTTGCTTTGTATTCCGCCTTGATTTTGGACTGGACCATCATCATTTCATATTGATAATGAAGATCCTCCACGTCGATATCCAGCTCCTCTGTGGCAGCAGGTTCAATATCTACTCCCTCTTCGAACAGCAACCCAAGAAGAAGAAAGGGCCATACCACGTTTTCAAGCGAGGATACATAGGTCATCCCTATTTCTCCATCCAGCTCATAGCCGTCCTCATACTCGACAAGTTCATCCAGCATAATCGGTTCATCGGCAAATAATACATCGTATCCTGTAGGGATAAATGCCGATCCCACGAAAAGTAATGAGGCTAAAACGATTCCCAATGCAATTCTTTTTTCTCTCATCTAGCAAGGACCCCTTCTCTTCCAATTTTCTCTATTTTCTATTTTATATGAAGTGGAGAGGGAATAGTTCAAAAAAATAACGATAATAGGAAGAAACTTCTCTTTTCCTTTCCTTGCAGAATTTAGTATGATGAAAAGTAGATATTTTTAGAGATAGGATGGATACGAGCATGAGTTTATTAAGCATAGATGGATTGAGCCACAGTTTTGGCGACCGCATGTTATTCAAGGATGTATCCCTGCGCCTTCTTGCAGGTGAGCATGTAGGATTGGTTGGCGCGAACGGGGTTGGTAAATCCACGTTAATGAATATTATAACTGGGGAAATAGTGTACGATACAGGCCGTGTGGAATGGACACCAAGTGTTCATTATGGCTATTTGGATCAGCATACGGTCCTGACACCAGGAAAGACGATCCGCGACGTACTGCGTGATGCGTTCCTTCCACTTTATGAAAAAGAAAAAGAATTAAACGAAATTACGGACAAAATGGGCACAGCAACTCCTGAGGAATTGGAAGAGCTTTTGGAACAGATGGGGGAAATTCAGGACCATCTGGATGCCGGCGGCTTTTATAATCTCGATATCAAGGTGGAGGAAGCAGCCCGAGGACTTGGCTTGGATGCAATCGGACTTGACCGTGACGTTGCTGCCCTTAGCGGCGGACAGCGTACAAAGGTTCTTTTGGCGAAGCTGTTATTGGAGCAGCCTCAAGTATTGCTGCTGGATGAGCCGACTAACTATCTGGATGTCGAGCATATCCGCTGGTTAAGCTCTTATCTGAAGGAATATCCTCACGCATTCCTATTAATCTCCCATGATACGGAGTTTATGAATGGCGTCGTCGATGTCATCTTCCATCTGGAGTTTTCAAAATTGACCCGCTACACGGCTTCCTACGAGAAATTCCTGGAGCTCGCGGAATTGAATAAAAACCAGCATATCAACGCGTACGAAAAGCAGAAGGAATTCATCAAGAAGCAAGAGGACTTCATTGCGAAAAATAAAGCGCGCTACTCCACGACAGGCCGTGCGAAAAGCCGTCAGAAGCAGCTGGACCGCATGGAGCGTATCGATCGTCCGGAAACTTCCGCGAAGCCGACCTTCGAATTCAAGGAATCCCGTGCCAGCAGCCGTTATGTGGTGGAAGCAAAGGATCTCGAAATCGGATACTCTGATCCACTATTGCCGAAGCTTACGATGGAAATTGAACGCGGCGATAAGATTGCCATTGTCGGATGCAACGGGGTCGGTAAATCCACTCTCTTAAAAACGATATTGGGTAAAATAGATCCGCTTGGCGGGTCCGTTGTTCGTGGGGATTTCCTATTCCCTTCCTATTTCGAGCAAGAGGTAAAAGCGAAAGACCTTACACCGATCGATGATGTATGGAATGAGTTCCCTGCATTAGATCAGCACCAGGTCCGTGCCGTGCTGGCGCGCTGCGGTCTGAAGAACGAACACATCTCCCGCCCACTAAGCCAATTGAGCGGTGGCGAGCAGGCGAAGGTCCGCCTTTGCAAGCTGATGATGCATGAGAGCAACTGGCTCCTGTTTGACGAGCCGACCAACCACTTGGATGTAGTAGCAAAAGAAGAGCTCAAACGTGCCATCAAAGCATACAAAGGCACCATCCTTCTTGTCTGCCACGAACCTAGCTTCTATGAGGATTGGGTAACCAAGGTATGGAACGTCGAGGAATGGGCGGAACAGAAATAATTATTGATACAGGCTGTCCGAAAAGTCATGCTAGAGATGACTTTCGGATAGCTTTTTTATTGCGAACTTTTTTCTTGTCGAATTATGTCGTAAAATGCGTTTTATTGATATCCGGTTCCCGCCTATATGTTTGGACACGAATCTATTTAGGTTTCCTTAGATAATGCATTCTCCAGTCAAAATTTAGTGAGGATCACTACCGTCCCTCACCACTAATGCTCATCATTCATCTACAACGGCTTCGTATGATTCTAAATATTTTAAAAAATTAGTGAAACAATCAATTATATAAAATAAAATGTATGTATTACTTAATTTTTTGGGAGCCGATGCAATGAGCGAGATAGATAAAAGAAACCGATTATCCGAAGAACCATTCACTTATCAAATAACAAAAAAAGGAATAGTATTCATCCATTACGAAGGTAAACAAATAAAAATTGTAAAGGATAAAGAAGCCGAACGTCTTATAGCAAAAATTCAAGAAGTTGAAGATAATATGACAGAGGTACAGTTATTGTTAGCTAAAATCACTGGAAACTTTAAACGTGGTAACGAAAAACTTGGCAAAAACAAAAAGTGAAAAACACCTTACAGTCCGAGAAAGGTAACAAAAAAACGAAGGCAGCCACCTTCGTTTTTTCCTTGCCTATTTTAATGGCTTTGGATTATAGCTCGATCCCGTCCAGTCTGTAAGTTCGCAGATTGCTTCCCAGAGCTTTGGATAGAACTCGAATTTCGCTCCACGCTCCAGAGCCTGAGCGGGAATCCCCTTCAGGCTCTTCGTATTCAGGCCGATCATCCTGCGGACAAGCTGGATATGGTGCTGGCGGAACGTCTGGAAATTCTCATCAAATGCAGTCAGCTCCTGCATCAAAATAAACAGCTCCAGGTTAGCGCCTGCATTCTTGTGCAGTTCAAGCGGAGTCAGGCCTTTCTCATTCAATAGATCTTCAAACGGCTGCCAAAGTGTCGGTCCCAGCTTCAAAATGTGATTGAATCCCGGTGAATCCTGGCCGCTCCCTCTGCCAAGTGCGAGGCGGATTGTATGGTAATCTCTTGGACTGATCACTTTTACCATATCAAATACGGGCGGGAGATGCTTCAGGTGCATATTGACCCGCTGCAGCTGCTGGGCAGCGTGAACCGTTTCTTTTGCTTTCATATTGGCGTCAGCGAGGTTAATATATTGGATAATCAGCTTGAAATGAAGCTCGGCGATCTGATGGATCATCTGAAACGTCAGTTCATCCTCGCAGCAGAGCTCCTGATCCCCCTTTTGCAGGCTTAGCAGCTCTTCTGTACGAATATATTTCTCATAATCGGATATCTTTTTCTCTTCCATTTTTTCTCCTCCTGCTCCCGAATGAAATGGAAAGACTAACGGCTAACGACTACGTTCCACTTTTTCAGACTTTTATGTAAACCCTTACATCCTATGTTACGCATTGGCCCAAACCACTGTCAACTAAGATTCTATTCTCCCTGCAGGCTTTTATGCATCCATATCGCCGCTTGTACCCCGTCCCCCATGGCAATTGCCACCTGTTCGGAATGTGCGACAATGTCACCTGCCGCCCACACATGCTTTACGTTCGTCATTTTCGTTCTAGGATCAACCTGGATATGCCGATTTTTTTCAAGCGCCACTCCCAATTGTGCTGCAAGATCCGTGTTGACGACATTACCTCCAAGTGCGAGAAAACCATGTGAGGCCTTAATGTTCAGACCATCTTCACCTGTGATGCTCTCCAACTGCGCTCCGTTACAAACAACGGAGACAATCTTTTCATCGATGACAGCAATCATTCTATTTTGTAATTGTTCAAGAAGCTTCTGTTGGATAGGAGACTTTCCGTGGTTTATATAGGTAATATCCTGCGACCAGTGCGTTAAAGCCAGTGCCATATTTGCTCCAGCATCTCCTGATCCTATGACCACCGCCGGTTTATCCCTGACTTCATATCCATCACAATCCGGACATACAAAGATGCTGATACCCAAACATGGGATGAGCCCTGGCAGAATGGGGATATGGTCTCTTACTCCTGTTGCGAACAGGAGGCGCCTGGCTGAAAAGGAGCGTGACTGCTCTGTAGTTGCCCGAAAGCTCCCATCCACTTCTGCCACCCCTGTCACACGATCTTTTATAAAAAGGACGCCATATCCCTCCGCCTGCTGCCTTCCAAGTCCCCTCAGTGTTTCTCCGTCCACTCCATCCGGCCAGCCAAGGAGGTTATGGTAGCAACGGCATAGATTCGATCTTCCATTATCCGAATCAATCAAGATCACCTTGTACTGATACCTGCCCAATTGAATGGCAGCCTGCAGCCCCGCAATACCTCCACCGATAATCATGCAATCGTAGAGCATCAACTATACCTCCTCCGACTTTATTCACTAGTATTGTTTGTCAGTTCGGAATGAATTATCAATCCTGCACGTCGCAGCATTTCAGAAAAAAATTTAATAAAGCATGTTTCACTTTTTGTGAAGCGGGTATTTTTATTACATAACCAAGGAGGCGATAGAACATGAAACCAACCTATAAAGAATTTCAAAATGATGAACAAGTAGTAGGAGCCGTACAGGAGCTAAAAGCGCAAGGTGTTCATGAAAATGACATCTTTGTTATCACACATGATGATGACCGCACAAAGCGAGTAGCTGACAACGCGGATGCTAACACAGTTGGCGCTCTCGATGTTGGATTAGATACTTATGTGAAGAATGTTTTCCGCAGCAAAGGCGATGAGCTTCGTGCTCAATTCGAGGAACTTGGATTCACTTCCGGTGAAGCGGAGCAGCTTGAAGAAAAGCTGGATCATGGAAAAGTCATTCTGGTTGTGAAAGACGCGACTGCAAGCCGTACTTTTTAAGTAATCCTAGAATCTCCTTAGTAATAAGAAAATAGTAAACTCCCCCCTTATATATAGAAAGAGGATGGTCCTATGGCCGTCCTCTTTTGTTGTTACATAATTTCATACAATTTTTCCACGTCTCGCAATTCCCTTTTTAAATAAAAATAGTCATTACTGCTTGCACAATATCTGTACTCCCGCTTCCATTCCTCCTGATGGCGAATGATGAGCCTGAGGGCGTCTACAAAATCGTATATCTCTGCATTGTTCATGGTGGGATGCATCGAAAACCTGATCCACCCCGGTTTGCCTGTGTGGTCCCCTTCAGAGATTTTATCGGTGATGGCTTTGGACGCCGCTTCATCGATGTCAAATAAATAATGCCCATAGGTTCCTGCGCAGGAACAGCCCCCTCTTACCTGGAAGCCGAAGCGATCATTCAACAGTTTTACCACGAGATTGTAGTGAATATCGCTTATATAAAAAGAAACGATGCCGATCCGGTTCTTTTTTTCGGCTTCAAGAACGTGCACTTCCGGTAAGTCAGACAGTTCACCAAGCAGGAGCTTTACCATTTCATGTTCCCGTGCAACTATTCGCTCGACACCCATCTTCTCCTTGAGCCGGATGCAAAGCGCCGTGCGGATTGCCTGCAGGATACCCGGTGTACCGCCGTCCTCCCGCGTTTCAATATCATCATAATACGCATGCCCGCCCCAAGGATCCGTCCAAGTGACCGTCCCTCCACCCGGATGGTCCGGCACCTTGTTGTGATAAAGCTTTTTATCAAAAAGCAGTACCCCGCTCGTGCCCGGCCCGCCTAAGAATTTATGAGGAGAGAACAGGATGGCATCCAGCTTCTCCAAGGGGTCCAAAGGGTGCATATCCATGTAAATATAGGGGGCAGCAGCTGCAAAGTCCACCACACAAACGCCTCCGAACTGATGCATGACCTTCGCCAATTCATGGTAAGGTGTTACGATCCCTGTCACATTCGAGCAGGAGGTAAAAGAACCGATTTTCCATTTTCGATGCCGGTACTGTTCCAACATTTTTTCCAGATTCCGCGGACTGACATTTCCACCCTTATCCGGCGGTACGACTATCACCTCCGCCAACGTCTCCTGCCAGGAGGTGTGGTTGGAATGATGCTCCATATGCGTGATAAATACAACAGGTCGATCTTCTTTTCGCAAATTGATCTGAGCCTTCCATGTTTCCGGTCCGCGCAGCCCCAGTATTCTTTGGAATTTATTCATCACACTCGTCATCCCGAACCCGTCCATGATGAGCACATCCTCCTCACTCGCATGGACATGCTGTTTAATGATGGTCCGCGCTTTTTTATAGGCTGCCGTCATAAAAGAGCTCGTAGCATTGGACTCTGTATGGGTATTAGCCATGAATGGACCGATTTTCTCCACGATCCTTTTTTCTATCGGTTCATATAACCTGCCGCTTGCCGTCCAATCTGCATATATGATTTCCTTTTCCCCTATTGGTGTTTTCACCTTGTGCCCGTTTCCGATAATTCCTGTTCTGAATGAGGAGAAATAAGTTTCCAGCTCTCCCTCATATTCCCTCCATTTGCTACCGATTCTAGCTGTTATCATCGATACTCCACCTTATCCTCACTCTTTTTTCACCCATTATATGTAAGTACGAGCAGTAAGGGACCTTTCAAAGGTTATCGGTTATTTCTCTTTCTCCCAGCTTTCGTGTTACAATTGAAACAGAAGCTATCTCTCAATACAGGTACAAACCATTGGAGGGAATAAAATGACGAAAATGACGTCCATTACCATTCAACACGATAAGCACTCCTTACTCCTCAAGCCCACCGGCCTATACATGTACCAAGGCTTTCAAGTCCTGGAAGCGCAAGACACCAACCAAACAGACTGCTATTACTTGTTTTTCCATAAAACCGCCTATTTGACTGGTAAACATACCACCAAGATAAAAAGAAGCTCCAGACTAAGCTCCATCCTGCAAAAAGGCATCTACCTGCAACCAACCCATCCATTCGTATCCTATCTGCTCACACATAACCGAATAAACACCTTCCCAACTCTGAATCCGCTATGGGAAAAAATTCAGAAGAAGCACTCTCCACTTGAAGCAGCTAACATACTGACCATTTTCGACTCCTATATAAAAAAGGAAAAAATCATAAAAGCAATCAAGGAGCTTGCCCTCCAGCTGCGACGTGAAGGACAGCTTTTCCACACCTATCAAATGCTGCACCTGCTTTCTGACTTGTACCCTTCCCACAAATGGGCAATTGAAATGTCCAAGAACCTGCAGTATCAGTCCTACCAATCACTCTACCAGTCAAGCCTTGAAACACTTGCTGTAAAAGACCCCTTATATGCCGAGCAATACTGCTATGAACGTCTCGAGGATAAGACAAGGCTCGCAACCCTTCATCAGCTTTTGAAAAAGGAGGGGCGCATCATGGAACTGCTCTGCATGTATGCACACTCTCTGATTCATGACTCCCCCACCGATGATCTCAATTACAAGCAATTAGCAGCCCTATTCACCGCGAACCCTACCCTTGAAGGGAAAACGGATTATCTTGCCCATGTCGCTTCGGAGCGGTCTATTCCACACGATAGACTTTGGATAGATCTCCTTGCCTTACTAAAGGAGGAAGGACGCTATGAGGACGCCCTCCTGCTTTTAACCAAAGACAAATCTCCCATCTCCATGGAGAATTTCCCTTACCTACTGGAAATCCTGATTCATATCGACCCTTCCAAGTATGTAAATATGCTGGAGAACTTGAGCCTTCCACTTTCTGCTGAAATTTCAGCAAAACAGGCGCAGTCATTCTTCCAGGTGGTCATTCCCATCCTTCTGAAGGAAAAAGGCTTGGAGTTTACCAACCAGTGGCTAAAGCCGTACTACGATCAGTACCCTACCGTCCCGGTCCTCCTGAAAATCAAAAAAATGGCCGTCCTCAAAGACGACCCGGATCAAATGTATGCCCTTGGCGAATTGTACTACCAAATGAAGCAGCTGAACGAAGCGGTAGAATGCTTCAACTGGGAGCTTGAGCTCGACCCCACCGACACCCGCTCCATCAAATGGCTGACCAAACTCTATCTGGAGCTTGGAATGGTAGAAGAATCGAAGTCCTATCAGTATATGTATCATCATCTGCAGAAGGGGTCTTGATTGCTGGTCTAGACAGAAAAAACTCGTCAAATTGACGAGTTTTTTCATTATGTTCGCTAGTGCAGGGTCTGGCCCCGCGTGTTCGCTAGTGCAGGGTCTGGCCCCGCTAGGAGTGTACGATAAAAATGTTCCGTTCGGTATGGAAGAACATCCACACAAAATTTTTAGGGTTGCGGGGCCAGACCCTCTCGCTAATTTTAGTGTCGTTTTGGAGTTTGTTAACTTACCCCAGCACTTGGACAAACACAACCTTCAAGTAGTTTCCTTCTTTGAATTGTTTGATCGTTGCAAAGTCACTTGGCAGAGAGAATTCTTCTAGGATTCTGTATTTCTGTTTGTTGTCCTTGAAGGCCTGGTCGATAAAGCCTTTGAATTTGTCCATTCCGAAGGTGCTGCAATTGGTGGAGGCTACGATGATTCCGTCCTTTTCCGTGATGGCTATGGCGTCTGAGACCAGGCTGGTGTAGTCCTTCGCTGCACGGAATGTCACTTTTTTGGATCGTGCAAAGCTTGGGGGATCCATGATGACCATATCGTATTTTAGGCCTTTTCTTTTGGCATATTTGAAGAAATGGAATACTTCCTCCACCAGGATGGACTGCGTTTTTTCGTCTACTCCATTCACGTTGAACTGCTCGATCGTCTTTGGAAGGCTGCGATTCGCCAGGTCTACACTTGTAGTTTTGGCTGCCCCTCCAAGTGCCGCATAAACCGAGAATGCACCTGTGTAGGAGAAGGTATTCAGGACCGTCTTCCCTTTCGCATACTTGTCCCGAATCGTTTTTCTGACCTCGCGCTGATCAAGGAAAATCCCCACCATGGCGCCATCGTTCAAATAGACCGCAAAATTCACGTCATTTTCTTTAATCAAAAGAGGTACCGGCGCTTTTTCCCCTGATACAAAATCATCATCCTCGACATAGGTTCCGCCCTCAGCATTGAATCTTTTCTTTTCATAGATTCCCTTTACATCGAGTACCTCCCCGATAGCGGCGAGCACCTCTTCCTTAAAGGTGTAGATGCCTTTGCTGTACCAGTTGATCACAAGATAGCCATCAAAATACTCGATGGTGAAGCCGCCGATTCCGTCACCTTCCCCATTAAAAAGACGATAGGCTGTAGTGGAATCATCCTTCATGAGGGAATCCCTTTTACCAAGAGCCTGCTGAAGTTTCCGCACAAAAAAACGGGTATCCAATTCCTCGTTTTCATTGTTTGTGACGATCCATCCGTAGCCTTTATTCTGATTTCCGTAGTACCCTTTCCCGAGAAACTGATTGGCCTCGTCCACCAATTTCACGAGGATCCCCTCTTCCTTCAGCTCTTTGCCGTTGATGACGGCATCTTTTGTTATCAGAGGATAACCGCCTTTATACTGCTTGCTGAATTTATTTTTTACTCTTAGTGTGATTTCCTGTCGCATCCTGTCATCCATTCTTTTTTTATTTTATTCTAGTATAACTCATTTACTGTTTCGGGGTATTTTATACTTACTCATACAAAGATAAAGCCTCTATCCAATGGATAGAGGCTAGTAAAAGATTAATGTGTCGGTATATTTGCATTGTCCTCGCAGACTTTTACCATGAATTCGTATTGAAGCAGTCTTACCTCAAATAGCTTAAGAGGGTCATAATAACGCTCGGGGCTTGCTTTCATCTGTTCAAGCTTCAGGTTGGCATCTTCAATGGTCTGCTCGGTATCTGTCACAGTATTATTCAGTTCTGTGAAAGGTGCCTGGTAGAACATGCTGACATCGGCTTTTAATGCCTTTTCAAACAGGTCGAACTCCAGGAAGAATTTTCTGATGACCGACTCTGTCACATCTTCAAATCTTTCATTCTCGATGTATTTCTTATATTGGTTGTAAAGCAGCTGGTTGTTGCTTTGAATGGACCCAAACAGGCGCCCTGCACTCTTCAGCAGGAATTGTGTCGTGTTTGGTCTGTTTAAAATGTTTTCCTTTTCCACGTCAGCCCTGCTAAGCATACGGTTGACGTCTCGGCGCCAGTCCTCAATCACTTTAAAGTCGCATTCCAATTTCATGCGATCCTCTTTGTAAAGACCATTAAAGGTTTGGCTCATTTCTCTCAGGTATTCCTGACTTTCCAGGAGCTCCCTGTTCGAGGAATCCAGCCATAGCTGCAGCTCCTGGCGGAATCTAGGCAATAGATCCTCCTGCATGTAAAGTTGGATCTTTTCATTCATCCGTTCATTCAGTTCATGATGCAGATTACTGAAATTGCTATCCTCTTTTACATAACTTGAGCACTCTCTAAGCAGCTTCGGAATGGTCAGCTTCACTTCGCGTTTCATATCCTGGGTTACTGCGCGATAATTCTCTGAAACTGTGCGGATTTTCTCAAGCTCCGCATCCTGCAAGTGGTGGATGAAGCCTTTGAGTCTGCCTAAAATATCCTCATTGAAGGTAACCGTACTCACCAGATTATCCTCCATCGCAATACGGCTGTTCAAGAGCTCAGTCAATGTGGAGCGGATAAGCTGCAACAGCTTGGATGTGCGTCTCTCCTCCACAGCCTTGTTGCGCAGCTTGAAGTTGGCGTCCATGAAGGTAGCCAGACCTGGAAGCTGCTTATTTGCCCCACGTAAGGAGGAGTATGGATACACTCTTGCATCCGGGAAAAATTCGTTGATCCTGTTTTTCGTCTCCTCGATAATCTGTGCGGCTTCCGCCTCATGGAAGGCTGTATCCATTTTATTTATGACAAAATGCACGGGAATCTCCGGTGCACGTTCTTTAATTTTCACAAGCACATGCAGCTCTTCCTCCGTAAATGGAGTTTGAGCATCCAACACGTACAAAAGTCCATCCGATAATGGGACAAAATCAAGGGTTTCGTTGCTCTCCACATTTTTCACATCAAATTCGGAAGTGCTGATGAGCGAGTAATTCTGCTCTTGCAGGAAGGTGGATGGCCATTTCAGGTCAATGATCGCTCCTGCCTGATGTTCCCCTAAATCGTTCAGGACCCTTGTCCCTTGAGCCGTTATTTCGTTCAACTCAGCCTTGTCTTCATCAGCCCTGATAAAGATCGGGCACGCCTCATCCCCTAACAGCTTTTCCCCGATCAAGGAGTTCAAGAACGATGTTTTGCCATTCTGAGCTGTACCGGTTACGATAATATGCTTTTGGTTCAGGTTTGTCAGCTGGGTAAATAGCCACTTCTTCTGATGGCCCACCTCAAGATGGTTGTTCTTCGCCCAATTTATCAATGTTTTGAACAATTCAACGGTATAGCTTACCTGAATGCTGTCATGCTCATAACGGAAGATGCGGGTTTCGGCATCATGCAGCGTATCCGCCGAAATGGCAGTCGGAAACACTTCCGCCCATGACATGACTGCTGCCGCTGCAAACAACGAATTGGACTGATTGGAAATCTTCAGCCAATTGCTCAAAAGATCAGGGACAATCCCCTCCAATTCTCTGACCAGATATTTTCCATCGATCAGATCAAGATAGGCTGTCTGGTGAAGATCCGCCACCACATTCCAGGAAACGGAAGAATTCTTCTCCAGGTTCAGGAACACGGCATTGATCGTTTTTATCCACGATAGGTATAACGTGTGGTTTTTATAGCTGTTCCACAATCCAGCCGTCACTTCTTCAAATACGTGCTTGTCGGCTTCCAGCAGTGTCATCAGGACATCATGGAAATATTCAGGTGCGAAGCCTTCGGCGTGGCGCTCCTGCTGCACATAGAGGTTCACTCTGTCAAACCAGTGCGGTGACCTCAAACGAATGGATTCATTGACCGCAAGCTCTATTGCATGGTTCCAATCCTCCTGCTCTTCATAGAACAAGCGTGCAGTGGATGTCACATCAGGGTAGTCCGGATCGATGGAGATTGCCTTTCGCAATTGCTTATAGGCACCCTTCTGTTTCTCCCTTTCCACATACAGGTTGAAAAGCTGCATCGCCACTTCCACCCGCAGAACATCGTTATCAGTATGGATCTGCGTATAAATATCCTCCGCCTCTACTAGCATTCCTAGCTCGTAATAGGCATCCGCAATATTCTTTTTCGCCCATGGCGCCAGTTCATTGTGAATATTTTCCCACTTAAAGATAGCACTTTCATAATCCTTGCTATGAAAATAAACCTCGCCCTGGGCAAAGCGAATAAAGGAGAGATCATACACTTCCTTTGTCTGTTCTGTCAAAAATGCCTCTCCAAGCACCTGGACAGGATGCTTCGTTTCGACATCGAGCATAAATGTTTCAAAATACGTTTTATTAATGAATTTGCTTTCCGTAGTCATTTTTCCCTCCACCAATCTTTATTTCTGCTTATTTTTATGGCTGTTTTCGCAGGAATTTCTGCTTTTAACGAATACAACATAAACACGTAATTTCACTTACTTTCGTGCTCTTTTCAGGTGTATTAGATAATTTACTTTTTAAATAATGCGTAGTTTATCTCAGTAAAAAATCCAAAAGCCGATTTTTTACGGTCATAAGCAACAAATTTTAAGAAAAGAGCTTTTTTAAAAGAGAAAAGTAATCTAATGGTTCTAGTAGCTTCGTCTCTTGATAGAAAATATACTATTCTGCTATATAGTTCGTCAGTCATTTCGTTTTTAGGACCATTCTATACTATACCCTTTTACTTATTGGTATAACTTTTCCGGTCTGAAAAAAATTCGACACATTTCTATCGTACTAGCTTGATAAAAAGACATTCTATTTGCGATAATTTAATTGGTAGAATAATCGGAAAATAATAGGGGGTTTTTTTATGGATATCAAGCAGATCGGTCAAATAGGGATAACTGTAAAGGATTTTGATAGAGGGGTAGCCTTCTATAAAGAAAAATTGGCACTTCCTTTGCTGTTTTCAACTGGGAATCTAGCTTTTTTTGATTGCAATGGAGTCAGACTGCTTCTTAGCCTTCCCGAAAAAGAGGAATTTGCAAATGCCAGCTCGATCCTTTATTTTACGGTGGAGGACATCAAGGATTCCTATGAAGAATTGGTGAATAACGATGTAAGGTTTCTGGATGAGCCTCATGTAGTTGCTAAAATGGGAGATACAGAGACCTGGATGGCCTTCTTTTCGGATGAAGAGGGCAACACACATGCATTAATGAGTGAAGTTACCATATCCTAAGCTTATTTGCGTTTGCGTGAAGCTTCTTAAAGGTATTTTACATGCAAAAGAGGGCGCCCCATTCATGAACGCCCTCTTTGCTGCTACTTATTCATATGCGCCAGAAAATCTCCCAGCAACTTATCTACATCTTCACTTTCCAGCTCTTCAGGCTCCTCTTCACTGGACGCCTGTTCCTGTAAGGCTTTATTCCAATCAAAGGAGTCTAGATCATCGTCTCCGTTTAGATCGATTGGAGCAGCTTCCTCCTCTTGAATGGATGCTTCCTGCTCTTCATATCTAGCAGGGATATCCTCCTGAAGATAGAGAGCTTGATCGATATCCGTCGAATTGCTGTTCATCGCGGCCAGAATACTGGTGGCACGAACAGGATCAGATAGCAATTGATACACGATACTCCCAAGCAAAGCCTCTGAATGCTGATGCTTCAACCAGTCTCTTTGGTTTTTGCTAAGAGAGTTCGGCAATGGAATGGAAATGGTTTCTTTTTCCCGTACACTTGAAGTCGTAACTCCTTGCATGACAAACTCCGCTATCTTACTGGAAAAATTTCTTCTCTCTGTTTCCTTTAGCTTTTGCAGATGCTTCAGCAGGTGGTCCGGAGTATCAGAGGGAATCCGGAAAGAGATGGCCTGTCCTCGTTTTATTTCGTTCAGGGAGCCGGTTTTCTTCATAGAATCACCTTATTTTACGCTTTTACAGCTTTTTGGTCTTTTGGTTCTTTTGCTTTATCGGATTTCTTTTTGAAATCAGCGATAAGCTTATAGTAGGCATTCGCCATCATCCAGATGCTTTCCTTCTCGTCCTCGAAGAAATCGATGTTATAGCCATCCAAGCTGTTGTTTAGCGTCTTCAGATAGTCCTTCAATACCGTTGCTCCACCACCAACAAAATAGCAGATCTCTGTCTGGGAGTTTTTCAACCAAACATTACGCAGTAAGCGATATTGTTTTTTCGCCAAATCAAGCAGGATTCTATCGGTAATATCATGTACGCTTGTTCTGCTGCCGCGCACCATGATGTGGTTGCGGTCATTCTTCTTTGTGATGATCTCGACAACATCCCTGCGGCTATCAAGCTCCACGCCGTGCTTGGAACGGATTTCTTCTCTGATTTGCTCCAATGCTTCGGACACACCAAGGTTGAACCCTTGCGCTTTGTCATCATCCACATTACGGTTTTTAATGACAGCGATATCCGTTGATAATCCACCGATATCCTGGATGAGGATGCGCTTATCAATAAGGTCCTTGTTAATGATGTTTGCATTGTTATCCATCACTAGATTGATGTATGCCGCGAATCCTTCAGGATAGACTTTTACTTCATCAAATTTAATATTCACTTTCAAGCCTTGATATTTCGGGGTGATAAGGAACTCCACCTGGTGGACAGATCCAAGTAGCTTGGAACGATAGCCAGCGTCCTTTCCTTCCTTCACTTCTCTTAGTGGAAGTCCAGTTCCTAGTGTGTAATTCGCATCAATCACGTTTTTATTGCGCGTAAAGTGCTTTTCATTTCTTGCATTTACAGCATCCAATGCTAATGTAGCAAATAGCATGATCAATGTCTGGTCTTCCTCTGACTTGCTGCTGCCTGGATCCAGTTCTGTCGCATTATTGCTTTTGGTCGCTAGGTTACCAATACGATAGATTGCGTTATTGTCCTTAAGGGCAGGGGAGTGGAGACGAATATGCAGACCATCCAGTGGATCCTTGTTGTCAAGCTCTTCTATTCCGATTACAGGACGGTCCTCAATATCTCTAGCTACTACGTTCGGAATATTTAATTCGGAGTCTAAGTGTCCAAAAATAGCTTTAATAGAATCATTACCTACGTCAACTGCTGCAATTCTTGAATAAGTCATTTGTTCATCTTCCTTTCTTTTCCTTGTTCATAAGTATCTTTCCATAAGTAGAAAATAAATCTAGTAAGTATATCTTAAGCCTACAGAATATTTGTCTACTATTCAATCATTCTTGTGAATCGTAATGAAAGTGTAAAAAATGTATACGTTTCTGTAAACTTCATTTTTTCGTATACACTTTTCGTATACAATGATTACAAACTTGTATACATCCCTATAAATCAACTTGTTTACACATTCGTATACAAGTACACGTTTTTGTAAACAAAAGTATACATTTATGTACACTTGTACACAGAAATTGTATACTTCCATATTATGGTTAAAAATATCTTTCCTATCCTCTCCCCTCCCCTCTTGTTAAAAAAAACGGGGCATCGTTTAAATTCCGATACCCCGTATGCCCCGTATAAGAATCGACTACCCACAAACAATACGTATTTTATTGTTTGAACGTGAAACGCAGCTGACAATAACATCCTGTGCTTTTTTTTGTTTATCTGATAAAAAGGAGTCATTATGAACAATTTCCCCGTCGAGCACTCGCAATTCACATGTACCACACCTTCCAACTCTACAGGAATATGGTACCTCAATCCCTGCTCCAAGGAGAGAATCAAGCAAACTCTTATCAGCAGGTACAGATATCGACATCCCATTGCTGAGCTCTGCAGTAAATGAGGAAGAAGCGCGAATTAACGGGGCAGAAAATTGTTCACTATGTATACTGGAAGCAGGATATCCAATATCCGCGCACATTTGCAGATGAGACGAAATAAAGGAATTGGGACCACAGAAATATACATGCGTACCAATCAAATGGTCGAAAAGCCCCTCCCCTTTCAACCGTTCCCCCTGTTCAGAAAAATAGAACCGGGTTTCCCTTGAATAATGCTGTTCAAGAAAGGAAGAAAACGCACACAATTCCTTATTTTTAGCCCCATAATGCAGTTCAAAGGTCTTGCCTCTTCTTTTCAGATCAGCCATCATCGATAAATATGGGGTAATGCCAATACCTGCTGCATAAAAGACATGGTGCCTCGCCCGATAACTCAGAGGGAAATGATTTCTAGGGTAACTTATCTCCAATGTGTCGCCAACTCTTGCTATCCTATGCCAAAAAATAGAGCCTCCTTTGGAATCATCAGCTAAACCAACAGCAATCCTATAGACATCCGTCTCATATGGACTGCTTATCAGCGAGTAGTGTCTTACTAGGCTAGGCTGCTGAAGAAAGGTTTGTATATGTGCTCCACCACTGAAGGCAGGAAGAGGTGCGTCATCCAAAGCAGCAAGTGTAAATGATTTTACCTTTGGCGTCTCCTCCTGAATGGACTTAATGTAGACCCTTATCCTATTTCCATTCACCTTGCCCCCTCCTTTCTATGAGATTTCTGAATAACCCAAATAGGCATTCCTAAATTTGGAATAATGATCTGAAACAGAAAGGCTTATCCTGCAAAAGGAGCAGTTTATCCGAAAATTACCTCTCTCGATTTTAATATCAGAAACCATATTTATCCCGTGGCAACGGCAGCAGAAAACGTTCATGTTTTTTGTTCCTACCCCGATAAAGCTGGCTTCCTCAGAAGTAAAACCTACATCTTCCGCTACTATTATTAATTGATCGAGCCTCTTCCATTCGACAGCTATGTATAAATAAGTCCCCATCTTTTGCCTACTCAACCCATGCTTCATTTCTTCTTGTAAACGGTCAGAACTAACATGCTTATCTATTTGAATGACTTCAACAGACGCCTGCCTTACTTGTACTTCGCGAATAAGGGAAGAGAGTTCCTCTTCCCCAGTTTCATCTACACAAAACAGATAATGTCGTTTATTGGGAATGTAGGTGGCAATATTTCTCTGCATTTTGCTCCTCCTATTCACTTACTCTACGATTTAGATAATCAATGACAGCTTCCCTGTACAAGGATAGACCCTTGTATTCGTAAATAAATGGAGGAAGTTCTTCTAGTATTCCGGCAAACTGCTTCGCCCACTGTTTATTTGTTGCAAACATTTCCAGTGAAAGCAGGTGCGTATGAATAGTAAAAAGGATAGTTTCCGATCTGGGAAGCCTGAAGAGCTTTTGAACCTCCACTCTTAGATGAACAATTTCACCTGCATTTTCGCTCGTTACGAGCTTTCTCTCCTTCCCCCATTCATCAAATGTTTCCAAGGATGTGTCAAGCCGGTCGCCCGCCTGCATTTGCCAATTCAGTCTTCCCCAAGGCGAGCCTTCCTCCAATCGAAGAATAAACTGGCGGATCCGATCATCCAATCCCTTCTCATTAAATCCTGGAATTGGATGATGCAAGTCCTTAAAGCACATCCCCAAGTTGAAAGCCAATGACCAATTACCTGGAAAGCAAAGCTGTCCGGCGTCCAAATATAGCTCCCCATCCTTCTGAACCATCAGAATCAGATCCTCCTGAACATGTTTTCCGATAAAATCCAAAGGCTCACAAGGCAAGGTGGCTCCGTCGCCAAATATGAACGTGACTTTTTCGTCTACCATTTTATTATGAAAAACCCACTCATCTTCGCACTTATGTAATGTAAACTTTTCCGGGAAATATGTTGCCATGTTATCCATAACAAGCGCCAGTGCTTCCCACTGTGCATCAAGAGTATGGGAAAGCGAGTGATAGCAGCGTTCAGGGTGATGTGTAAGTAGGTCCCGTTTCAATTTCACTTCCTGTTTGTACTTATTCGAAACCTCAATACTTGAAGGCGGATCCAACGGCATAGAATTATTGGAATACCGATATATCTCTCCTTTAAAGGGATAGGGGAAATGTTCTAGATCACTGTATGTATTCAACTCGCCACCACTTTCAGAATATTATATATATTAATAGTATGGGAAAAAAGGTCTGATAGCAATAAGGAGGAGAATAATAGTCTTTGGGACCATCATTCTCCTCCCTTTCTATACCATCAAAGCTTTTGAATAAATCGAGCTACCTCCTCGTTGAATCTATCTGTCTCCTCCAGAAATGGGCAATGGCAGCTATTTTCAAAGAGAACCAATTCTGCATTCGGCAGATTACGCTTTAGATGCTCGCCGGCAGCTACGGGTATAAGCTTTTCCTCCCTGCCAAAGCAAAGTAGTGCCGGAGATTGGATGGAAGGCAGCGTAGCCCGATAGTCCACCACGGATTGATCAAAGAGAATCGCACTGGCCACACCAACCGGCGGGCTTGTCGTTTCCTCAAGCATCCACTCCAGCTCCGCTTCTGATAATTCACTTTTAAACATAAGAGGCAAAAACCCTTTCAGGAATTCTACTCTATTTTCTTGAACTTCCCTCATGAAATGGGTTAATGTAGCAAGGTCAAAGGCTCCGATTGGAAAGTCCGGCCATTTGAAATCCGATGCCAATTCATCCACAATGACCTTCCCCTTCACATTCCCCTCGCCAAACAGCTTCAGGTATTCCCATACCACAAAAGCCCCCATCGACCAGCCCACCAGTACTACATCCTTCAGATTCAGCTTTTCCAGAAAGGTTTGTAAGTCCTGCGCGTACGTTTTAATGGTATGTCCATCCTCTACCTTTGAAGATCGGCCATGTCCCCTTAAGTCTAACGTTATGGCTCGATGTTCTCTTTTAAAATATGGAATTTGTTCTTTGAAAAAACGACTGCTCATCCAAACTCCATGAATGAAGACCACAGGTGTTCCCTGCCCTTCATCTTCGTAATACAACTCCACACCAGGACCAACTTCCAATATCGCCAATATCTCTCCCCCTTTTTTAGTCTATTAACTATATATTCAACCAACATTTTTTTATTATCAAAGTATAAAAAAACAGCGATTACCTTATTGGCAACCACTGTTTTCCGTCTAATCTCCGTCCCAAAAGAGATCATTCAACGTTTTGGACAACGCTTTGCAAATGGCAACACATAGACTGAGACTTGGATTATATTTTCCGAGCTCGATCAGTCCGATGGTTTGTCTGGAGACGCCTACTATGTTTGCCAATTCCTCTTGTGACAGGTCCTTTTCCACTCTGGCCATTTTCAATTTGATATTTTTCATGATCTCACCTTAAATATTCTCATCATCTTCAAGTTCCTTGCTTTCTATTTTATCACTGATTTTCTTAGCAGCGAGGAACGGACCCCCAAAAATAATCAGAAAAAACGGGATATAGAATAGCAAAGTGACAAAAAACACGAGAATAAAATAATAGATGCTCTCTTCTCTTGTATCTGCAAAATTTATTGCACTATTGGTTGCGAAAAATGCAGCAAGTCCAAGTCCCACCACAGCTGGGATGATGATGTTTTTCTTCGTAAAAGATAATCTGCTGTTCTTATTATGCATCTCCACTTCAGAGGAGAGTAGGCCCATACTCGTAGAACGGATGATGTAATAGATGCCCTGACCTACCATAATCACCAGCTCTGTTGTGACATTTCCCAGATCGGACCCATTGAGATAGAATTTCCATCCGATGGACAGAATACAGACCGCCATAATGCCGATGTAGATCTCCCGATAGATTTTGTTTTGCATATTCACGATTCTTTCATCCAACAATTTGGTTCTCCCTGTAAAAAACTTCATTTCTTACCCCTCCATTTATTTCCTTTGTTATCTCTATTATATAAAATAAACGTCTTTTTGCAATATATATATTGCAAAAAGTTAAATATATTTTATAATTTCATTAAAAAACACAAAAGCCATCATGACTTTTGTGTGTTAGAACTTAACAATGATCTTCCCTCTTGCATGACGACTTTGAAGCTTTTTCAAACCTGCAACGAGCTCTGTACGAGGCAATATCTCTTTTATGAGAGTGTTCAGCTTCTTCTCCTTTACCATTTGCATTAATGTCTCAGCCATAAAGGAAAGGTTCCCGACCGCTCGATCATCGTTTGATGCATGGGCAGCTCCGAGTGCGACTTCATGGATGGAAGGAGAAAGGGAAAACGGCTTAACATCGGACAAGTCAGGCGGACCGGCTATATAGGCCAACTGCCCTGAAAATGCCAAACGTTCGAGGTCAGCTGTAGCGACATCCCTGCTTACCCTATTCAGGATAAGATCCATTCCCCGGCCAACCGTCTCCTCATGAACCCTTTTCGTCACATCTTCCTTTTTATAGTCAATGGCTATATCCGCACCCAATGACATAACCAACTCATGATTTTCGGTGGATGCTGTGGTGAAAACCTTCAGACCCAGCTGTTTTGCCAGCTGAATGGCAAACCCGCCGACACCTCCTGCACCGGCATGAATAAGGATATTCTTCTTTTTGGTGGTATTCAGCTTCTGCAGTACTGCCTCATACGCTGTCATTCCTGCACAGAGGATGGAAGCGGCCTCTTCAAAGGAAACACCTTCCGGAATCAAGGCAGCCGCTCTAGCGTCCACTGCAGCGTACTCCGCAAAGGCCCCCTTTCTAACCAGGCTGGTGTGTACGGCTACCCTGTCCCCCACTTTAACGTTTGTGACATCATTTCCTAACGACACCACTTCTCCGGCTAAATCCACGCCTACAATATGTGGATATCGCCATGCAGGATTTCCATTCAATGCAACTTTATAATCAACTGGGTTCAAGGCAACCGCTTTGACTGCAACCAGCAGTTCACCTGCCTGTATTTTCGGTTCCTCTATTTCTCCCCATTTTAAATAATCCAAACTGCCAGGCTCCGTTAACAACCATGCTTTCATCTTCATTCCCCCTCTCTATTAATAAGCACCTTCTGAATAGGTCAATTCATAGGAATGGGAGTAGATCTCCACCAGATTTCCGAAAGGGTCTTCGCAGTAGACCATACGATATGGCTTTTCACCGGGGTAATACTCGCGGATTGGCATACGCTGCTTTCCGCCATGCTCAACTATTTTCTCCACAAGCCCTTCTACATCGGGATCCTGGACACAGTAGTGGAAAATTCCCGTCTTCCAGTACTCAAAATTATTCTCAGGCTTTTCGTTCTGTGGGAACTCAAACAATTCGATTCCAATCTTATCCCCTGTAGCAAGGTGGGCAATACGGAACTTTCCCCAACCTTCGCCGAATACATCAGTGCACATGATTCCGATAGCAGAATCATCCTCCACGACTTCTGCAGGCTGCATGATGACATACCAGCCCATCACCTCTGTATAAAATTTCACCGCTTCTTCCAGGTTTGGAACAGAAAGTCCAATATGTGAAAATGTTCTTGGATATCTCATGATTCTTCCTCCTCGTAATTTTGGTTGATTTTTAATATAATGCATATCGTAAATGATTATCCTAAGGAAAAAAAGTACGCACTTTCAGGTAACTACTATCGCAAGGAAGGATGTTTCACGTGGAACCAATCAACTTTCCCGTTAACCGTGCCTTGTCCATTATTGAGGGCAAATGGCGACCTCAAGTATATTGTGCCCTTGAATCGGGCCCTAAACGTTTTTCTGAATTGGAACGTGAAATTCCAGAAATCAGCCGCAAGGTTCTGACAGATCAGCTTCGGGAACTGGAGGATATGGGAATGGTGAAACGCACCTCCTTTCCTGGAAAGGTGCTTCATGTGGAGTATGAGCTGACAAAGGAAGCCATGTCCCTACAGCCAACGATGAAAAGCCTATGTACATGGGGAGAAAACAACTGTGAAGATAAATGAAAGCACGGCAGGATGGTTATTGACTGCCGTGCTTTTAATTCATTTTCCTGATTATCTTTCTTCCTTCAGTCCTTCATTTAAGATTCCTTCTTCTAAGACAGCAAATTTGTCTCCGTATACCTTTGTGATGTGCTTTTCCCCCCAGGCACATAAGGAGTCAAGAATTCCCTGTAAACTCCAGCCGTATTCACTTAATTCGTACTCAACCTTTGGAGGAACTTGATTATAAATGATACGATTTATCACACCATCCTCTTCTAGCTCGCGCAATTGCTGCGTGAGCATTTTTTGGGTAATGCCGGGCATTAGACGTTTTAGTTCGCTTGTCCGTTTTTTCCCGTGAGTAAGATGGCATAAAATGACGCATTTCCACTTACCGCCTATCACTTCAAGTGTGGCCTCTACTGATATATTGTACTTCTTCTTTTGCATCGAATGATCCTCCTATTTCATAGGAACCAAAAAGTTCCTATATAACTTTTTGGTATCTATGGCACTAAAAAGTACGTTCTTCTCTTATTGTTCCCCTTGTATCATAATAGCATTTGCCGGCTAACATACACCATTTTTTATTTTATATAGTGTGTAGACATCGAGAGTCTTGCATACAACAAAGAACAGAACCCAAGGAGGAGAAAAATGAGCTTAGATAAAAAAAGAAGTGTATCCGCATTACTTGCATTAGCGGTTAGTGCATTTGCCATAGGAACAACCGAATTTATAAGTGTGGGATTATTGCCGCTGATTTCACAGGATCTAGATATTTCTGTAACAACAGCTGGATTAACCGTTTCTTTATATGCCTTAGGTGTCACGTTAGGTGCACCTATATTAACGGCTTTAACATCTAGAATGTCGCGAAAAACCTTATTGCTTTGGATTATGGTCATCTTCATCATAGGAAATAGTTTAGCTGCTAGCGCGACCAGCATTGGCTTGTTGCTTTTTGCCCGAGTGATAGCTGCTTTTTCTCATGGTGTGTTCATGTCAATCGGTTCCACTATTGCCGCCAATCTAGTACCTGAAAATAAAAGGGCCAGCGCAATATCCATCATGTTTACAGGTCTAACAGTAGCCACAGTAACAGGTGTACCATTTGGAACCTTTGTTGGTCAGCAGTTTGGTTGGAGAATGGCTTTCGTGGCAATCGTTGCAGTGGGAATCATCGCTTTCCTTGCCATAAGTATCCTTATCCCGTCTGATTTGCCAAAGGGCTCTAAGACAAAAATCAGTGACCAAGCCAAGCTTCTGAAAAATGGGAGATTACTCCTTGTATTTTTTATTACTGCATTAGGATATGGTGGTACATTTGTTGTTTTTACCTATTTAGCTCCACTGTTACAGGATATAACAGGCTTTCAGGCAGAGACAGTCGTCATTATTTTACTAGTTTATGGTATTGCAATCGCAATTGGAAACATCATTGGTGGAAAGGTAGCCAATCAAAAACCGATAGTTGCACTCTTTTATATGTTTGTCGTACAAGCAATCGTCCTTTTTGCCTTAGCTTTTACTGCACCGTATAAAATAGCCGGTTTAATTACCATCTTTCTAATGGGAATCTTTGCTTTTATGAATGTACCTGGACTCCAAGTATATGTCGTAATGTTAGCCGAGCGTTTTGTGCCAAGTGCAGTTGATGTAGCTTCTGCCATTAATATAGCAGCATTTAATGCCGGAATTGCAATAGGATCTTATTTAGGCGGGGTGATTACAGACTCAATCGGATTAATTCATACACCCTGGATCGGTGGGCTTATGGTGCTGGCAGCAGTCCTTCTTACAGGCTGGAGTCGGGCACTTGAACGAAAAGATAATCAAAAAAATCACTTTATCGCAGCATAAAAACATATTAAATTATTGGAGGTAGAAAAAATGGCAAAACATCTACAATCTACAACAACATTGCATAATGGTGTGAAAATGCCCTGGTTTGGAATCGGTGTATTCAAGGTGGAGGAAGGACCGGAATTGGTGAATGCAGTAAAAACTGCGATCCAACAAGGCTATCGCAGTGTGGATACCGCTGCTATTTATGAAAATGAAGAAGGCGTAGGCGAAGGTATTCGTGCTGGAATGGAAACTTCAAGTATCGCAAGAGAGGATTTATTCGTTACATCAAAGGTTTGGAATGCAGATCTTGGGTATGAATCTACCATCGAAGCTTATGAAAAGAGTTTACGTAAGCTTGGTTTAGAATATTTAGATCTCTATCTCATCCATTGGCCTGTAGAAGGGAAATTCAAAGATGCGTGGAGAGCGTTAGAGACACTTTACAAAGAAGGTCGTGTCAAAGCAATCGGTGTAAGTAATTTTCATATTCATCATCTAGAGGAATTGATGAAGGAAGCGGAAATCAAACCGATGGTCAATCAAGTAGAGTACCATCCTCGTCTAACCCAGCATAATCTTCATGCGTTCTGTAAGGAACAAGGAATTCAGTTGGAAGCATGGTCCCCATTGATGCAGGGTCAATTACTGGATAATAATGAGTTAAAAGAAATAGCAGATCGTCACGGTAAATCTGTTGCACAAGTTATTTTACGTTGGGATTTACAAAATGAAGTGGTGACGATACCTAAATCAATAAAAGAGCAGAGAATTATCGAAAATTCCTCCATCTTTGATTTTGACTTGACCCAAGAGGATATGACTCGAATTGATGCCTTAAATGAAGATCATCGAGTAGGTCCCGATCCTGATAATTTCGATTTCTGATTTAATTAGTGATTAAAAAAGGTATAATCCCATATTCAGTGAGGATTATACCTTTTTGTGCTGCTATGGAGATTAAATTCCTTCTCGATTCCAGTGGCGATGTGCGGATATAGCTTCAATAAAGCTAGTAGAGAACTGTTTCATATCCTCTCCAGCCACCACTCCAGGACTATCCGCTATTTCTAGCTTTTTCAGCCACTTCACACCATCATGAGTTGCTCCAATCGGTTTGAAGTGGTCAAAGGCTTCTTCTACAAAATAGGTGGTTTCCCGGTCGAATTTCTTGTCCGTTTCTTTGCCTCCTACAACATAAAGCGCATCGAATAGGACAGAATCACAAGTTAAGAAGGTATGATCGACCTCCAATTCGGAGCCGTCCGAACCCTTCACCACTCCAAGCTTTGTACTTATGATCTCCGGCTGGACACCTTGCTCATTCAATGTTTCCAACACAGCATTCACTTCACTTCCTTGGAACTGATCAGCGATGATCACGCCAACTTTTCGTGTATCCGGTTTTTTCTCCGTTTTCTCCTGGCTCAATGCCGGCGAAGATTTGCTTACTCCTGATTCCTGCCCTTCAGGAGGTGTTGCACCGATTGCTTCAGCAAAAGTGGATGCAAGCTCCACACTGACATTGGCGAACATATCCACTACCTGCTGCTGGACAGATTTGCTCTTCACTTTACCGAGTTCAAAGCTGAATGCCTGTTTGATATGCTCTTTCTCAGGCTTACTCATGCTGTTCCAGAACATTGTGGCCTGGGTGAAGTGGTCCTTGAAGCTTTTACTTCTGCTGCGCACCTTGCGCCCTTCCACCTTTTCCTGATAGTGCACATAGCCGCCTTCCTCTTCACTCACTGGTCTTGGCGTATTGTAGGCAAGGGAATTTTTATGATAGCTTACAGGGCCACGGTTGATGGTTTGACGCCCATAGCCATCCCTTTGGTTGTTATGGAACGGGCATACAGGACGGTTTATTGGCAACTCGTGAAAATTGGGTCCGCCAAGTCGGATTAATTGTGTATCTGTATAGGAGAATAACCGCCCCTGCAGAAGTGGGTCATTGGAAAAATCGATTCCCGGTACCACATGTCCAGGGTGGAAGGCCGCCTGTTCGGTTTCTGCAAAGACATTGTCTACATTACGATTCAAGGTCATTTTCCCAATGATCTTGACGGGAATGTCCTCTTCCGGCCACAGCTTTGTAGGGTCGAGAATATCAAAATCAAATTTAAATTCATCTTCCTCGGCAAGAATCTGAACGCCGAATTCATACTCCGGAAAATCCCCATTTTCAATCGACTCCCACAGGTCACGGCGATGGAAATCGGGATCTTTTCCGTTTATTTTCTGCGCTTCATCCCATACAAGGGAGTGCGTGCCCAGAACCGGCTTCCAATGAAACTTCACGAAATGTGCTTTCCCTTCTTCATTTACAAAGCGGAAGGTATGCACCCCGAACCCTTCCATCATCCGGAGGCTTCGGGGAATGGCCCGGTCTGACATGGCCCACATCACCATATGGGCGGACTCCTGGTTGTTCGCTACAAAATCCCAGAAGGTGTCATGTGCTGAGGCGGCTTGGGGGATTTCGTTATGAGGCTCCGGTTTTAATGCGTGTACCAAATCCGGAAACTTCATGGCATCCTGGATGAAAAAGACCGGAATATTATTACCGACCAAATCATAGTTCCCTTCTTCTGTGTAGAACTTTGTAGCAAATCCTCGGGCATCCCGCACCGTCTCCGCGGATCCCCTGGAACCCGCCACTGTGGAAAAGCGAACAAAAACAGGTGTCTTTTTCGATGGGTCCTGCAGAAATCCCGCCTTTGTATATTCCTTCATCGATTCATATAATTCAAACTCGCCATGTGCTGCGAATCCACGGGCATGGACAATTCGCTCCGGGATGCGCTCATGGTCGAAGTGCGTCATCTTTTCTCTGAAATGGAAATCCTCCATCAAGGTCGGACCGCGTTCGCCTGCTTTCAGCGAAAATTCATCCTCCGATACCTTCACACCCTGGTTGGTGGTCATCTCTTTTCCTTCATCTTTTACACGAAACTGTTCCAACTGATCGTTTTTGCGGTTTTCATTACTCAAACTGCGTTCCTCCCCTTGGTAACATTTATGTAAAACATATACTCTTTTCACGTACCCTACTGGATTGTCGGACAAACGGGTATTTGGGGATTCTTTTTTACTATTTTTCTATAAAGTCCTGCACTTTTGAGATGAAAAAACGATTCAATTCACAGATTTTCACCCTAAATATCCATAATTAGATTCTCTCCTAAAAAAAGTATTATGATATTATTGTAAATAATGGATATACCAATAAAAGGAAGGGCAATTTGAAAATTCTAAAATGGGTAATACCATCAATTTTTTTAATTATTACATTCTGGTATGCTATTGATTTAATTAGATATAGTGATTTTGACGAAAAGAAATTAATATCTGAAGTTAATGGGGATATATTGGTATTATCAGAACTCAGAATTGATCCAGAAGCCTCATATAAAGAGTTAGAGGTGGAAATTACAGGTGAAACTAAAATAACAGGGTTAGGTCTGAATACTCTCTTTGTAAATAGCATTGATGATTTAAAACACGGTCAAAAGGTAAGAGTCTAGTTTAGAACAAATGCTGATAATAAAAACATAGCTGAAAAAGTGGTAGTGTATAACTTGTTTAATTTTCATTAAATTTTTGAAGCGGGAGCTTACCTTTATTTAATGGAACAAGAATAAGAAGTCCATAAAAATTCAAAAACCCAGAGCCTTTGATTAACGGGTTCTTTTACTTGTCACAAAAATCAAATATTTCTATTAAAATGACCAACAATTTATATGTGAATTAGTTGGTCATTTTTTATGGATAAAACGCGAATAATGATAAAAATAGGCTTAAATATGTGGTCAATTTGTATATAGATATGTAATGCTACAGAGATTTCTGTTACCTCGTAAATCGGACTGCAAAATGCTGTGTAATTATTCATTGATGATTTTCGTATAGGTATGAGAATGAATAGGCGGAGAATTTCCGGCTAATGTATATAGAGGAAGCTTAAGAAGCAAAGATAAGCGGAGCAATTCCGGTTAACTGCTCTAAATAAGGAAAAATTCAAGATTTGGATCATATAAGCGAAAAAACTCCGCTTATTCTTAGGGAAATATGGGCATTTCCCAATTTAAATGGAATTTTTCCGGTTATTTTTTGGGCCATAACATCCATTATACATTAGGTGGTCATTTGTAATATTCTTACATAACAAATAAACCTGCATCTTGGAGGACTAAATGTATAACAAATATAAGCAGATTTTTAAACGAAAAATTGACAGGTATTCGAACCCGTTAACCTTTGATCTGGTATTTTTACTGTTTAAATACAGTGCTAATTTCACTGTTATTTCCATACCTGATTAAAATGCAAATTAAAGTTTTCTCTCCCAAAAATGAGTCTATTACTAAAAGGTTAGTGGATGTTTTCGGTCTCAAATATCAAGGTATGGAGCTTCTTTCTGATACTTCTGATAGGCGTCTCGCGGCCGTAGTGGACGGCGTTGGTGAGAAATACGGCGGTTAGCTCTTTGGTCGGGTCCACCCAGAGGCTCGTGCCGGTAAAGCCGGTATGCCCGAATGAACCAATCGACCATTTATCCCCACAGGACGGAGCCTCCCCGATTCCGCTCCAGACCTCAAATCCCAGTCCACGGTTAAACTGGCGATGTTCAACTGCCATTTTCAGATAAGCGGGGGGAATAACTGATTGCGACTCGGGATACAGCAGGATTTTTGCGTATGTCGCCATATCCTCTATCGTGGAGAATAGCCCCGCACTCCCACTGACCCCTCCAAGCTGGTATGCCTTCTCATCATGGACCTCTCCTTGAATAAAGCTATCCTGATACTTTTCTGTGGAAGCTGCCTGCCTTTTGACCTCTTCGGATAGATTAAAACGGGTATGCTTCATTCCCCACGGTTCATGGATCTGTTGCTTCACAAAAATATCGAGTGTCTGATCGGTGACCTTCTCTGTTATTTTTCCGAGCAGGATCATGCCGAGGTCGCTGTAGATCATCATTTGACCAGGTTCATAGGTTAATTCCTTCTGAAAGATTTCCCCGAGGACATCTCTTTCTATTTTTCTTTCCCTATAAGGGAGATCTGCAGAAAAACCGGAAGTGTGGGTCAGCAGATGCTCGATGGTCACATCATTGTGTCTGAACCCTGGCAATACGTCCCTGACCAAGGTACTAAGTTTCAATTCTTTTTTTGCTATAAGATACAGGATCGACGGTACTGTGGCAGAAATTTTGGTTAAAGAGGCTATATCAAATAGCGTATTTGCCTGGATGCGCTGCTTCACACCATTTTTGTCAGTAAAAGACCCATAAGATTCCAAGCATTTTACTTCGTCATTTTTAGATACGTAGAGGATCCCACCTGGAATCTCCCCATTTCCCATCAGCTCTTTGATATAATCTTTATACAAGATGGTATGCCTCCAATCGTTTAATCTAACTTTTCTATCATTATATAATAAATGCACTAGTTGGATTTCCTTAAAAAGGAATAATTAAATTTAAGAGAGTTTTATTTAAAATGAGGGAGAGAAAAATATGAATCAAGCTTCACAAGAATATTGGAATGAGTTTTGGACAAGCATAGGTCAAGAAGAACCAAGATCAGTGAGTGCGTGGCAATTCGGATCTAAACCAGACCATTTAGCTCAATTAGTAATGGATGGTGTTAAAACAGCCACTTGTTCTGGTTTGATTTTTTATGAAATGGAAAACGAGCCTCTGCCTGCCGTGGAAGATTATAGTGTAATTTTAAATGGGAATGATGAACCCTTGGCGATCATTAAAACCGTTGATGTAAAACTGATGCCAATGAATGAGGTTCCAGAGGAATTTGCTGTTGCTGAAGGCGCTGGGGATCGAACATATCAATATTGGAAAGACGCGCACGAAAAATTCTTCAAGAAAGAGTTAAGTGATTTAGGACTAGCATTTTCAGAAGATATGATGTTGGTATGTGAACGTTTTAAAGTAGTGGATATAAAAAACAAGTAAAAAACGCTTGGGGATGGCCAAGCGTTTTTGTCTTTCAATCAGCTCAATATCCCGTGAAGTCCACCGAGCAAAGTGAATATAACGAGATGGTCCCCGATTGCGATTAAAAATGCTTTTCGGGTCATCAAACCAAACAATGAATTTTTAAAATACACCAATGAGATAATGACACCTATCATTGCCCCAATCACAAGCCCTTCCATAAGGGAATGAGCACCTGCTGCCTCTATGAATACCGCCATGATAAATGAACTGATAAAAGCAATGATGACAGAAACGATGTATTTAAGTGGCCCCTCACTTTGTTTGAACTGTGCGTCCTTCTTCTTTCCGAGCATGATGGAGTAATATATGCCCCCATAGACCATATAAAGAATCCCACCTGCTAATATTGCCAAAAAACTTATTTCCTTCAAATCCAATTCCATACTCTTTCCCCCTATTTCGGTTCGATGGCTAATGCGATCGCTTTAATTTTACATTGTAGGCTTAACGTGCCAGGAATAGGCTCCACCTCTACCAGTTCCACTGGATTCGCCAGATACTTATATCCGCTTTTAGGCAGCCAGAAGCTGTAAATCTCAGAATAGCATTCGATCAATCTATTGCGCTCTACATAGTCCAAGGGCTCATCAAATTCATAGATGACATGCTTACCGCCCCGAAAGTGATAAATCCGCTCCTGCTCCAACGTGAGCTTGTCCTGATCATTTACGGGTAAGAGACAGTCATACCTGCTTTTTCCGGGTGGGGTGATATAAGGATTATTCTTTGGTATTCCGTACAAAACCTTATCCTCGGTCACTAGTTCCCTTGCATTCGCAAAACGATAGATTTCCTCCCAAACACCGGGCACACCTTCTGTATAAGGTCCGACGCTTTGCCTTCTCACTGCTGTAAATGCAGGGAGTTCAGCGGTTTTGACCTTTTCCAAGTTAAGCCACTGAAACTTATTATAGCCCTCGTGTTCCTGGTGTGCTTTCTCCATCTTGCGGGATTGTTTAGATTTCTTGCTATCATCTTCGTATTCACGTGGAAACCGCTCCAGATATCCCCCTTCCCGCCACTTTTTCGGACTCATCCCGAAATTGGCCTGAAAGGTAGCTGTAAAATAGGAGAGGGAGGAAAAGCCGCACATGAGTGCAATTTGGGTGATTGGAAGCTGATGTTCATAGATAAGGAAATGTGCCGCGTTCTCCAGTCGCAGCCTTTTTACATAATTAGCAGGTGTTTCCCCTACTATCCCCTTGAAAAGTCGCTGAAAATGATAGGGGGAATATGTGGAAACTTTAGCCAGCCGATCGAGGGAGAGCGATTGGTCGAGATTGACTTCTATATATTCGAGGACATTGTCTATCTGGTAGTGCTGCTCTTTTGTGTACATGTATGTATAAAACCCCTTGCATTTGCTTTTATTGGTAATTTTATTATAGCAAGAAAACGCGAAAAGAACCGGAATATATCCGGTTCTTCGTGTATGATGCACTTTTTTAGATGGACACATCTCCAATGGAAAATGACCATTTGAGTGCTTCTGATAGTTTATGTAAGGTTGAAACTTGAACATCCACCGTTCCCGCTTCGATTGCAGCGATGTCGTTTACATTCAAGCCTGTTAAAAGGGCAAGGTTCTCGTGATCGAGGCCTCGTCTTGTTCTAGCCGTGATTAGTTGTTTGCCAATAATGTTCACCATAGTCCCCCCTGTAGTTGAAAGCGATTACATTTTATTATATTATAATTAAATTTTTTGAAAATTTCAATATCAATTTGACGAAGGTTCTAGCTCCGCTGTTGATTTCCGCACTAGGCTGTTCTTTCCGCGGGCGGTCCGGAGCCTCCTCGGCTTCGCCTGTGGGGTCTCCCTTGTCCCTTCCTCCCGCAGGAGTCTTCGCCTATTGCTCCAATCAACAGCTAGCATACTTAAAAATTTTTAGAATTTAATATTCCGTGTTTTTGTTGTATTCATCAAAAGCAACAATATCTACATAAACAGCCATTAATAAAGGCAGTACACCTTCACTCGGTGCACTGCCTTTGGGAAAATTGCAAAATGAGGATTAATAGCCTGTTCCTTTTCCGCCCGTCACGATAGCAATGCCGGAGCTTGCTCCGATACGCGTTGCGCCTGCCTGTACAAGCTTTCTGGCAGTATCGAGGTCTCTTACGCATGCAGAAGCTTTTACGCCCATATCAGGCCCTACAGCTTCTCTCATGAGCTTGATATCTTCTGCCGTGGCACATCCAGGACCAAAACCTGTAGAGGTTTTTACAAAGTCCGCTCCTGCCATTTTTGCAAGAATACAAGCTTTTTTCTTTTCTTCGTTTTCAAGGAGTCCTGTTTCAATGATAACTTTAACAGGTGCATGGCCTTTTGCTGCTAGAACTACCGCCTCGATGTCCTTTTTTACCGTTTCGAAATCACCGGATTTAAGAGCGCCGATGTTCATGACCATGTCAATTTCCGTAGCCCCGCTTGCGATGGCGTCTCTTGTTTCGGATACCTTCACAAAGCTGTTCGTTGCGCCTAACGGAAAGCCCACTACAGTTGTAATCCCGACGTTGGAGCCTTTCAATTCCTTTGCAGCCGTTGCAACCCAGTAAGGATTCACACAGACCGTTGCAAAGTTATATTCCTTTGCTTCTTCACAAAGCTTTATCACTTGGTCTTTTGTGCTTTCAGGCTTCAAAAGCGTATGGTCGATCATACGCGCAATGGAAGGCCCTGTGATTATATTGGAAGAGGAGCTTGAGAAATTACTGGATTGCCCCGTAGTAGCTGCTGCCTGTACCGGCTTGCCATCCTTCAGTTCCTGTTTATTTGTAAGCTGTTCCATGATTTGATTCGTAATTTGTTCCACCAATGCTTCTATTTGCATTGTTTCCACCTCACATTAATGTAATCGGTCGACAATTCCGGCAATGACTGCATCAAAGGCACCGTTCGGGTCTCCGATGATGTCCCTTGCCGATCCACCTTCTTCTAGAATGAGCACATAGTCTCCCGCTCCTGCATGGAAGTGATCGATGGCGATCATTGCATCACCGCACTTCTTCCCCTGTGCATCAACGGGAATGACGACCATGAGCTTTTTATTTTGGTGACTTGGTGTTTTAATCGTCGAAACGACGTTTCCAACGACTTTTGCCAGCTTCATAGAGTGCTAGGCAGGATTTTCTCGATATCTTGGTGTGGTCTAGGAATAACGTGAACAGATAGGAATTCCCCTACACGCTGTGCTGCATCTGCGCCAGCTTCTGTAGCCGCTTTAACAGCCCCTACATCTCCACGTACCATGACAGTTATCAGGCCACCGCCTACTTGCACCTTGCCTACTAGGGATACGTTCGCAGCTTTCATCATGGCATCTGCCGCTTCGATTGCGCCTACCAAACCTTTTGTTTCGATCATTCCTAATGCGTTGCTCATTTATATTTCCTCCATTCGTTTTACGTTATAATAGTCGATGATTCCAAGAATCCCTGCATCTGAGGGAACCAAATCTTTATTTAATGGGAGGGAGGATTCCCGGCTTTTTGCCAGGTACACAAGATCTCCTTCTCCAGATTGCCCGATGGTATCTATAGCAACAAGTGGTTTGCCTTTATTCTGCAGTTGATCATCCACAGGCTGGACAATCAGGAGCTTTAATCCTTTTAAATTGTCGTCTTTATGTGTACAGATCATATTACCGATCACTTTTGCTACAAACATGCTCTAACCTGCTTTCAGCGTTTGATAAAACGGCTTTCGATTTCCATGACCTTGGTGACACGGCGGTCATGGCGACCACCGGCAAAGTCCGTCTCAAGCCATGTCTTGACCAATTGCTTGGCAAGACCTTCCCCGATGAATTGCCCGCCGATTGACAGCACATTGGCATTGTTATGCTCACGGCTGTTGATGACGGAGGATAGGTCCCAGCAAACGGCTCCGCGTACGCCAGGTATTTTATTAAGTACCATTCCGCTGCCTACTCCGACACCATCAATCATGATGCCGACATAGGACGGATTTGTTGCCACACACTCTCCGACGAGAAAGGCAATGTCAGGATAGTCAACCGATTCCCCCGCTTGGCAGCCAAAGTCGAGATATTCATAGCCAAGCTCCGTCAAATAAACCTTCAACGCTTCCTTCAGTTCGTATCCACCATGGTCGCATCCCATTGCAACTTTTTTCATTTACATGTCTCCTTTGGCAAATACAGCGATGATTTTTTCGAAAGATGCGGCATTCAGGCTCGCCCCTCCAACCAACACCCCATCGATATCCCTTTGTGAGGAATACTCCCCTGCATTCTTCTCGTTTACAGAGCCTCCGTACAGAATAGAGATGCTTTCCGCTCTGGCACCAATTAATTTGGTGAGTACTGCCCTGATATAGGCATGCGTGGACTGGGCCTGCTCGGCAGAAGCCGACTCCCCTGTCCCGATCGCCCAAACCGGCTCATAAGCCAGGATGAAATTTGAATCTATATCTTGCAGGGCGCCGACAAGCTGGGTTGTCAGTACTTTTTCTGTTTGCCCACTGTTCTTCTGTTCGATGGTTTCCCCGATACAGATGATCGGGGTCAGGCCCTCTTTTATGGCCTGTTTAATCTTTTGGTTCACCTGTTGATCATTTTCATGAAAATACTGCCTTCTTTCGGAATGTCCGATGAGGACATACTGACAGCCGATATCCGCAAGCATGGCGGCAGAGATTTCCCCTGTATAGGCGCCCTGGTCTGCTTCATGGACATCTTGAGCGCCAATACTGACCGAGGAGCCTAGCTGCTTGGCCAATAAACCTGCCGGATATAAGAGCTGGGCTGGTGGACAGATGACCACCGACACAGTGTCCCTGCTTTTCAGTTCCTGTAGATAAACCGCCATTTCCGAGAAGGTTTTATTCATTTTCCAATTTGCTATTGCATAGCTGGTCCTGGTGGAGATGGGCTCAGCGGATTGCTGGATCGCCGCTCTCACCAGTTGTTCGATATAGGATTTTACCGCTTGATCCATCATGGTTTCCCTTACTTAGCTTTCGGTAGAATTCCATCCACTTCACTGTTAGGGCGTGGGATGACATGTACAGAAATAAGGTGGCCGACACGTCCTGCTGCGTCCGCTCCCGCTTCTGTTGCCGCTTTAACCGCCCCAACATCACCACGTACCATGACTGTTACAAGGCCGCCGCCAACAAACTCTTTTCCTACCAGCGTTACGTTTGCTGCCTTTACCATTGCGTCTGCTGCTTCGATTGCCCCGATTAGTCCTTTAGTTTCGATCATTCCCAATGCTTCTTGACTCATTTGAATTCCTCCTATTGGTTGCTCTTCTATTTTTATTTTTGGTTGAGCTTTCGCCCGTGTTTTACGCTTGACCGGTTCTTGTACCTGCTCTGTATTCAACGGCAGTTCTTCGTTACGTTCTTCCATCTGATATCACCACACTAGATTATTCTGAAGCCATCCACCAGCACGCAGCGTCTTTGACGGGTAAAGGTTTTTGCGCTTGTCAGCCCTTCCCCTGTCGGCCCTGCGATGGTAAGGGTTGTGAAGCCTTCACTTTGATACCCGAGACCGGATACGGAAGGTCCATTTTTCACAAAAATGGTTGCTTGGATTTCCTTGGCCATTTTTGTGAGATTTGTAATGTTCTGTGAGTGCATCATGGCTGTATGACGGTTTCCCTTTTCCGCCTTCACCGCGAGCGCAATCGCCTTGTCCACATCCGGCACCCGGACGATCGGCAGAATCGGCATGAGCATTTCCGTGTGGACGAGTGGATGATCGGCAGCAGTTTCGGCGATGATCAGCTTCACATTCTTATCTGCTTTGATGCCAGCTGCTTCCAGTAGGACACTCGCATCCTTTCCGATAAAATCACGATTTGGATACGATTTTTCATTCTTTATGACCATGATTTTTGCCAACAGCTTATCCAACTGGAAGCCTTTCAGCTCGATGGCCCCATTTTTGGTCATTTCATTTTTCAATTCCGTTGCTACCTTATCGACAACAAATACTTCTTTTTCCGCTGTACAGAGGACATTGTTGTCAAAGCTTGCTCCTGTGACAATGTCTTTTGCAGCCTTGGAGAGGATGGCTGTTTCATCCACTACAACCGGAGGATTTCCCGGGCCTGCCGCGATGACTTTTTTGCCGGCCTTCATGGCTGCCTGTACGACAATTCCTCCGCCTGTCACCACAAGTGCATTCACTTTTGGGTGGACCATGACCTCATTGGACGTTTCGATATTGGGACTTGCTACAGAAGTTAACGTGTTCTCCGGTCCGCCTGCCTCGACGATCGCCTGGTTCAACAGTTGCATCGCCCGGATGGACACCTTTTTGGCACTTGGATGCGGGTTGAAAACTACCGTATTACCGGCAGCGACAAGCGAGATTGAGTTGTTGATGATGGTTGCACCGGGATTCGTGGAAGGGGTGATTGCCCCGAATACTCCGATTGGAGCATACTCCACTAGCGTCAGTCCGCCGTCCCCGGAATAGGTGGTGCTTACGATATCCTCTACCCCAGGCGTTTTATTGGCCGCAAGAAGGTTTTTGGCAATCTTGTCCGCCACTCTTCCAAGACCGGTTTCCTCAACTGCGAGCTTTGCCAATTCCTCTGCATGGGACCGGCTTGCCTCACGCATCTTTTCTATCATTTTCTTCCTTGTTTCCAAGGATGTTTCACGTAGCTTCTCCCAAGCAACCCTTGCAGCTTCTGCCGCTTCGTCCACCGTAGTGAACACACCGTTGCCCAGTGGGACATCACTATTTGATACAGCCGACTCCCGCACATTTCCGCCAAGCTGCTGCAGTACCTGCTCCACCATCTTTTTAATGTCATTTTCCTTTATCTGCACTGATTACTCTCCTCCTTTTTTGAAGGTAAGAGACCCTTCTATTTCAATCTGGTCCACTACGCCCACAATGGCTGCATCAACGGGTACACCGTTTGTGATCTCGGTCTGCCTTGCGGAGCTTCCGCTGACCACCAGGACCACTTCCCCTACCCCTGAACCGACTGTGTCGATTGCGACGATGGGCTTTCCATCCTCCTCGATGGTTTTCATATCCAAAGGGGTGACGATAAGAAGCTTCTTGCCCTTCAGCTTTTCTGCTTTTGTAGTGGAAACAATGGATCCTGTCACTTTTGCAATAATCATAGATTGTCTCCTTTCTAGGAGTCCTGTTTTTTCAGTTGTATCTTGAATTCCCTGGCCAAATCCTTCGCTACAGGCGATAGTTTGCTTTTCTTTGGCAACTGGAGTTCTGTAAGCCCTTCCCGATCTGCTTTTTCAATATGCTTTGCGAGAATGAGAGGCTGCTTCTCGGCGAATGCTTGCAGCTGCTCTTTAACCGTACGTGCGAGACGGCTCAATGGCACCCATTTCACCTGATCGGCTTGAATCTGCCTTATGTAGCCCTGCACCCTGTTCTGCACAGCATGTGGTGCGGCGATCTGCTGATACACATTGAACTCCACTTCATCTTTCACCACAATCACCGGTTTTCCTAGCATCTGGAATTGAAGGACCAGGGAGGATATCGGATCGTCGTCGATTGTCAGCGCAAGCTTGGCAAGCAATTGATAGGACGCAACCGGAAGCACAATCGCCCCAAATTCATTCAGGAGTCCATTGACATCCTCTCGTCCCAGCTGCTCCAATGGCAGGATTGTATAGCCACTGAATGCATCGGGGTCCGCGAGATAATTCCTGCTCAAAAGCAGGGATACTTCATAGCGTTCAGAAAGAATAGTAACCGCTTCCAAAACTCCTGTCAGATTACCAGTTTCGTAGCCTAGCAGGATGCCTATCGGCTGTTTTCCTTTATGTTGATTCTGCTCGTTCAGATAAGTCTCCACTGCCTCCTGGACGAGCAGCTTAATCTTTTCCTTTACCGTTACATCCACAACCACAGCCTCCAATCTCTTTTGATGGGCGTTCGATGGCAATGATTTCACCAAGCTTGCCATTCTGTAGTCCAGCTGCATTTGCTTCATCGAGGTCAATGTGCATTTCCAACTTGTATCTTTCAGAGGACCGAATCAATACATTGGTAAAAATGACCCCCCGCTCCCCATCCACCTTTACTTGCACAAGATCGCCATCCGAGACTTTGAATGCTTCTGCGTCGCTTGGGTGCATGTGAATGTGGCGTGCTGCACAGATTAACCCTTCTTTCAAATTCAGCTGACCCCGCGGCCCCTGAATGGTGATAGATTCAGAGCCTTGTATATTCCCGGACTGACGTAAGGGCGGTTTTACGCCAAGTGTGAATCCATCAAACAGGGAAACTTCCACCTGGGTATCCCCTCTTGCAGGGCCGAGGACCCGCACCTTTTCTATTTTGCCCTTGGGACCGATGAGTGTGACAGTCTCCTTCGCGGCAAATTGACCAGGCTGAGAAAGCTCTTTTTGCTTTTGAAGCTTGTAGCCTCGCCCGAAAAGACGTTCGACATGTGCCTTTGATAAATGAATATGTCGATTGGAGGCTGCAATCGGGACCATTTTTGCAGATTGCCCCAAGGAGTTTTTGACAACCTCCTGAACGAGCGCTTTAATTTTTTCCCTATCCATTCCTGTTATCACCCCTTTTCAAGTAAGGCTTTCGCCGTATACTGGTCGGTAATCAACACGTTGGCATAGCCTCCCTTAAGAGCACCCATCATTCCATCCGTTTTCTTGTTTCCGCCTGCCACGAGAATGCTATATTCCTTTTCCGTCAGATGTGGCAGCTCCAGGCCGATGGTACGTTCGTTCAAGGACTGATTGCTTAAATGCCCCTGTCCATCAATGAAACGGGAGCAGATATCGCCGACTGTGTTGTTTCGCCTCAAGGTTTCGATATCTTCTTCCAAAAAATAGCCCGCCCGCATCAAGGTGGAATGATCCCCAGGCTCACCAACCGTATAGATGGCGATGTTCGCCTGTTTTCCAAGCTCCAGCACCTTTCTTATGTGGCGGTCGGCTACAATGGCCTGCTTGACCACCGTATGATCCACTACGGCAGGCACCGGCAAAAAGTGCGGTGTCGTGTGGAACGCAGCTGCCAAACCATTGAGTATTTCAGAAGCGTGGGTATTCAATTCCGAATAGCTCACCCCGCCATTCAGCTGAACAATCGTCACATCCTTTACGCTTTTCGGATAAAGTCTTTTGGAAAGCTCATAAAGTGTCGTTCCCCAGGTGATGCCAATGGTATCACCGGTTTCCACGATCGAATACAGGTAATCCGCTGCGGCCTCCCCTAGCCTTTCCTTGATCACCCTCTCCTCATTGGAATGGGAGGAGGTGACGATGCAGTGCTTTAACTGAAAGCTGTCTCTCAACTGGTTGGCAAGCTGTTGTACATCTTCTGTCGGGTCATTGATGGTTACATGGACAATTCCGTCCTGCTTCGCCTGCAGCAGCAGCCTTGATACAGTAGGACGGGACACACCCAATTCCTTCGCGATTTCTGCTTGGCTAAAATCCTGGACATAATACATTTTTGCTACTTCCACAAGACGAGCCATTTTCTCATTCGACATGTTCCACTCACCTAAATCTGAAATTATGTTCAATATAACGAGACTTTAATACACTTTTTTTCGCGCTCTGGCTGCCGATTCTTAGAGGAAATAAAAGTAAAAAGGTTCAGTAAGCGTTTACAAATAAAATATTGTTCATGCGTTATGAACATATGTTTAATTCCATTATAAACCTCCTAAAAATTCTGTCAATACAGGTTAGTCTAAAAATTATAAAAACTATATCAACATAACAAAAAAGCATACCCCCGAAAGGATATGCTTAGATTTTGTGTTATCTTTTCCCTGAATCGAACGGCTCTCCGACAGCTTTCGGCGCCTGGGATGATTTAGAGAAGATGATCAATGCAATCAACGTGACCACATAAGGGAAAACCTTTAAAATCACCGGCGGAAATACTGCCAATGACGGAATTACCTGAGATACATTTGCAATCGTGCTTGCAAATCCGAAGAAAAGCGTTGCTCCAAGGATTCCAAGCGGCTTCCATTGACCGAAGATCAGGGAAGCAAGTGCAAGGAAACCAAGTCCCGCTACTGTTCCGGAAAATTCTCCACCGAATGTTACGATGATGATGGCACCGGCAAGACCGGAGAACGCACCAGAGATCATAACCCCGATATAGCGCATCTTTCTAACGCTGATACCGGCCGCCTCTGCAGCATGAGGATGCTCCCCGCACGCTCTTAGGCGAAGGCCGAATGGCGTCTTATACAGAGCGATCGTACTGATAACCAAGATGAACAGTACAAGCCAAGTTGTACTGTATGTTTTTGTGAAGAACAGGCTTCCGATAACCGGGATGTCCGATAAAAAAGGAACATCAAATGGGCGCAATCCATTGGAAATACGGATGTTTCCGCTCCCTGTAATATTACGTGCAAGGAAGACCGTGATGGCACCTGCGATCATATTGATGGCTGTACCACTGATGATCTGGTTCGCACTCAAGTTGATACTTGCAAATGCATGCAGCAGGGAGAAAAGTAATCCCACAAGCGTAGCTACAATCAATCCGATCCAGATGGCCTTGGGATCTCCTGGCATGGCTTCTTGCATTTTCATGATCACAAGGGCACCAGAGAATGAACCTACTACCATAAGTCCCTCTAGTCCAATGTTTACGACACCGCTTCGTTCACTGAATAATGCGCCTAAAGCTGTAATTAAAAGAGGGATTGTAAAAATAATTGCATACGGAGCTATTTGTTGTATGGTTGTCCACATAACCTATTCCCCCTCCTTGGCTTTCACGTTCGTGGATTGTTTGTTTTTACGTTTCTTGATCATAAAGCTGACAAAGCGTTCGATAAGAATACTTGTTGCAGCAAAATAGATGATTATTGCGATAATGGAATCCGCAATTTCCGGCGGAATGTCGGTCATCGCGTTCATGAACCCGCGTCCAGAGTATAAAAGACCGAAGAACACAGCTGCCAAAAGAACACCGATACCAGTATTGGCACCGAGTAGTGCAACTGCAATACCGTCAAATCCTTGGGTCGGCAGGATACCGATCTGAATGCTGTTGGAGTTACCTGCATAATACGCCACTCCACCAAGTCCAGCCAGACCGCCTGAAATCAGCATGGAAGTGATGACGCTGCGGTTTACCGCAATACCTGCATACTCTGCTGCGTCACGGTTGAATCCAACCGCCTTCAGTTCATATCCAAGCGTTGTTTTATTTATGACAAAAGAAAAGACAATAACCGCTATAACTGCAAGGAATAAACCTAGGTTAATGTAAGAACCATCAAATGCTTCAGTTAAAAATGGAACTTTAAGGGATGCTGTATCCGGAAGTTTCTTTGATTCCGTTTCTAAAAATTCCCCTTTAAAATAAGCAGGAACTGCATAATAAACTGTCCAGTAAGCAATCCAGTTCATCATGATCGTGGATACAACCTCATGAACATTGAATCTTGCTTTGAGTAAACCTGGGATGAATGCCCACAGCGCCCCACCAATAAATCCGACAAGAATCATTACCAAAAGCATGATTGGTTTTGGCGCATCAATGGATAAACCGATTGCTACAGCACAAAAACCGCCAAACAGCATTTGGCCCGCAGCACCGATATTGAATAATCCTGTACGGAATGCAAATGCAACCGATAGTCCTGTGAAAATCAAAGGTGTTGCTGTTGCAAGTGTATTACCGGTCCTTGAAATGTTCTTCAGACCGCCTTCAAACAAGTATTGATATCCTTCTATCGGGCTGTTCCCCGTGATAGCCATTAATATCGCCCCTGCAATCAGTCCAAGAACGACTGCAATCAGCGAGATAATTCCTGCTCTCATTCGTCTTCCCCCTTCTTCACGCCTGCCATCATAAGACCGATCTCGTTTTCATTTGTTTCTTTTGCGTCCACAATACCAACGAGCTGGCCATTATTCACGATAGCGATGCGATCCGATACATTTAATACTTCATCCAGTTCCAGAGATACAAGTAGAACTGCTTTTCCTTTATCTCTCTGTTCTATTAATCTCTTATGGATATATTCGATGGAACCTACATCCAGTCCACGAGTAGGCTGAACTGCGATTAATAGCGTAGGATCCAGTTCGATTTCCCTTCCGATAACAGCCTTTTGCTGGTTCCCGCCGGATAGGGATCTTGTAACGGAAACTGCCCCTTGTCCAGAACGGACATCAAAGCTTTTGATGATATTATCTGCATGCTTTCTGATTTCAGTGAAGTTCAGTAGGCCTCTTTTAGAAAAAGGCTTTTGATGGTAAAGCTCCAATACCATGTTTTCTTCAATGGTATAATCCAGAACCAGACCTCTCTTGTGGCGATCCTCCGGAATATGGGCAATACCCTTTGCAATTCTTGAACGGACCGGAAGCTTTGTGATATCTGCTCCTTCAAAGGTGATAGTTCCGGAATCTACACTTTTCAACCCCGTGATGCTTTCTACAATTTCGGATTGTCCGTTGCCATCGACACCGGCAATGCCAAGGATTTCTCCTTTTCTCAATTCAAAGGACATATTTTTCAATCCAAAAACGTCCTTGCCCTGCTTCACAGAAACATCATCCATTTTGAGGACGATTTCCCCAGGCGTACTTTCAATTTTGCTCACTTTGAAGTTAACTTCACGGCCAACCATCATCTCGGCCATCTTTTCCTTGCTCGTTGCTGCAACATCTACGGTACCGATGGTTTTACCTCTTCTGATAACCGTACATCTATCGGCCATCTCTTTGATTTCCTTCAATTTATGCGTGATGATGATGATGGACTTTCCTTCGGCAATCAGATTTTTCAGGATCTTACCGAGTTCCGTAATCTCCTGCGGTGTAAGAACCGCAGTGGGCTCATCCAGGATAAGTACGTCCGCTTGACGATAAAGCATCTTCAATATTTCTACACGTTGCTGCATTCCTACAGATATATCTTCTATTTTTGCATGGGGGTCTACGTTAAGGCCGTATTTAACGGATAATTCTTCAATTCTTTTGCTTGCCGACTTTGTATCAAGCATGTAATAGTTGTGAGATTCAGAACCGAGAATGATATTTTCTGTAACGGTAAAGTTGCTCACTAGCTTAAAATGCTGATGTACCATTCCGATCCCGAGCTTCGTTGCAACGTTCGGATTGGAAATTTTCGTTTCTTTTCCATTGATCTTGATGGATCCTCGATCAGGCTGGTACATTCCAAACAGGATAGCCATGAGTGTGGACTTACCCGCTCCATTCTCCCCTAACAGAGCATGAATCTCTCCCTGTTTCAGTTGAAGGGTAATATCGTCGTTGGCAACGATCCCGGGAAACTCCTTCCTGATATTGAGCATCTCAACTACATAGTCCATATAGCGATTCTCCCTTTTGAAGAGCGTATCCAATAGGTGTTTCTTCCATTTGAACACACTCGAGTATTATTTTTCCAAGAGGACAGACAACTAACCTCTAACGATATAGGCAACAAAAAAGACGGGACAACCCGTCTTTTTTTTATTACATTATCAGCTTGCTTTCTCTCTATTACTTGATCAAGTCGCCTTGTTCAGCATTTACTTTTACTTCACCGGACTTGATTAGTTCAAATACTTCATCAACTTTAGCAGTTGTGTCTTCGCTTAGGTTCGGGTTCTTATCCGGAAGACCAACACCGTCGTTTTTAGCGTCAAAGATTAAAGTTTCTCCACCAGGGAACTTGCCATCATTTTCCGCTTTGATCATATCAGCCGCAGCTTTGTCGATTTGTTTCATAGCAGAAGTAAGGATAACGGATTTGCCGTCAGCGTATACTCCTTCTTCGTATTGGTCAACGTCTACCCCAACCATCCATACGTTTTCGCCGTCTTGAACACGGTTTTTCGCTTCAGTGATGGCACCAACACCAACTCCACCAGCTGCTGCGAAGATTACATCCACACCACGGTCAAACATTTGAGCAGCGATTTGCTGACCAGCTGCTACATCGTCAAAAGTTCCTTGATATACAACATTGTCCGCTTTGATTGTTACGTTTGTGCCAAGGTTTTCATTTGCATATGCAAGACCTTGTTGGAAGCCCCAGTTGAATTTTTGTACTGGAGGAATTTCCATACCACCGATGAATCCTGCTTCACCGTCTTTAAGCTCTAACGCAGTTGCAACTCCAGCAAGGAATCCAGCTTCATGCTCTGCGAAGAAGATGGAAACTGTGTTCTTTCCTACAACAGGGTTGAAGTCTCCATTATGTGGAGAACCATCGATTAAAACGAATTTAGCATCTTCGAATTTAGTTTGTGCATTGAAGATAGCCGTTTCAAATTTAAAACCAGGAGTTACGATGAATTTGAAATCTGCATCGTATAGGTTTGTGATTTCTTTAATATAATCTGCTTCTAATGTTCCAGAAGGTTTTAAGTATTTATTTTTAAGATCCAATTCTTTCGTAGCTTCTTTGATACCTTCCCAAGTACCTTGGTTAAAAGATTTGTCATCGATCGTTCCAGCGTCTGTTACCATTCCGACTTTAAATCCTGCTTTATCTCCGCTGCTGCTGTCACTGCCGCAACCAACTAAAAACAGCATAGTTGTCATGACAGTAATAATTGTAGCAAGTAAACCCTTTTTCATGCCTTAACTCCCCCAAAATTAAAAATTTATAGTAAATTGAAAACCCTTACTATCATTACTATATTCGTAAACTTCTTATTTTTCAATATATGTTTTTAAAAGATGAACAAAATTTCCTGATTATATTTTCCTAGTAAAATATTTTGTCGAAAAATAATAGATAAATAGCGGATTCCAAAAAATTTCCTGGTAGAAATTACATAATAACAAGGCATAAACTTTCGGGGATTTATCTAATAGCAAAGGTGTCGAAAAGGTGTTTTCTGTTCTTTCTGGACACTTTGAAAACGGAGGTTTGTAGGGGGTTTTATTCTCTTTCCTTCTATATAAATGACTAGTCTTTCATCCTATCCATTCGTTTTGGAGCCTATGGATATTCTCCATCCATCTTTCCAGCAGTATTACCACATGGAAATAATAATTTTTTAGAAGTTTTTCTAATTTACACATTCTCTTTTCACAGGTAGACAAGGGAGCAACCTAGTGGAGTCTCCCATGTCACTCAAAAGTTCTCATATGCTTACTTCCAACTGAAGGTCACGCGGCTCGCGGTCATAGATGGCCGGATGAATCTCTTTGGCTGGAACGCACCCCATCTTTCTATAGAAGTGCTGTGTTTCCACGGAAGGATGGGCACCTATGTATAGTTTGGTGGCACCCATCCTTTTTGCTATCTCTTTGGTACGGTTAAAAAGTTTCTCTCCAATCCCTTGTCCTCTGTAGTCCGCTGACACATGAATATAGGAGAGCTCTAGATAACAGTCATTGGTTCCAAAGGGTTCCGGTTCAATGACGGAAAAGCCTACCAGCTTCCCTCCCTTCATAATGGAGATCACTGCACCTCCAGCATCCGCGGTTTTTCTCAAATGTTCGGTAATCTTGTGTCTCTGCTGTATGTCCCAGTCGTCGATAAAGGAATCCTGTTGCTCCACAAAAACCCTGCTTTCCTTTACATAGACTTTAGTTGTTTGCTGATAGCGGGTAAAATCATCAAGGAAACCGTCCGAAATGTCCTTACCTGTAAGTATTAGCATCTCCACTTTCTTCACCTCTCCATTTGTAAGCATGTCTATCTATATTGTATGATTAGTATATTCAAAAACAAACATATAACCATATATTTTCACTTTTGGTTAGAATATCGTAAAAATTTTCATAGAAGGACGTGGGTACACTGCGAGTCAATAAATTCATCAGCGATTCTGGCATAGCTTCCAGACGCGGAGCAGATAAACTGATTGAAGAAGGTAGAGTAAAAATCAATGGCAAGGTAGCCAAAATCGGCGGACAAGTGGAGCCTGGAGATGAGGTGCTGGTGAACGGGCAACTTATCCGCATCGCCCGCGATAATGTCTATATTGCATTGAACAAACCGGTCGGAATCACGTGTACAACCGAGAAGCAGGTAAAAGGGAATATCATCGACCTGGTCAACCACCCCCTGCGCTTGTCCCATATCGGCCGATTGGACAAAGAATCCGAAGGCCTGATTCTCCTCACGAATGACGGGGATATCATCAATGAGATCCTTCGTCCGGAAAATAAGCATGAAAAAGAATACATCGTCTCGGTCGACAAACCGATTACATCCGATTTTGTGAAGCAGATGTCTGAAGGGGTAAAGATCCTCGGCACTAAAACCCTGCCATGCAAGGTGGAGCAGTTGTCCAAGTTTGATTTCAAAATCATCCTGACCCAAGGATTGAACCGCCAGATCCGCCGCATGTGTGCCGAGCTCGGCTATGAAGTATATCGCCTCCAGCGTACCCGCATCATGAACATCGAACTGAACAACCTTCCAATGGGACAATGGCGCGACCTCAGCAAAAAAGAGAAAAAACAGCTTTTCGCAGAATTGAACTACGAACCAAAAGAGTGGTAAAAGGTAATAGGGGCCAGACCCCTGTGGTTATGTAAACATGAGAAAGAGGAAGCCATCGGCTTCCTCTTTCTTTTTGATTATTATAGGAGAAAGGTGATTAATCTCTCTTCTATAGGAGGTCTAAAGACTACTATTCTCTATCAAATAGAGAATGAGACATAATCACGGTTGAAAGGTCATTGTATTTTCATGCATTTCATGTATAATTGTTTCGAATTTAATATTTTTAATTTTCGAAATTAAAAAGCGTTCCTTTTGGCACCATTTATAATAGAAAATTTCGATTTACAGGGAGGTTGCTATGTCAAACGCAATAATTCATTTCAAGAATGTAAAAAAGCAATACGATCAGGACATGGCTGTATTGGATAATGTCAGCTTTGAAATTGAACGGGGGAAATTCTATACACTGCTAGGTCCTTCCGGATGCGGTAAAACAACAATCCTACGTTTGATTGCAGGATTTACCGAAGCAACGGATGGGGAAATCTATTTTAACGGAAAGAAGATAAATGATGTTCCTGCCAATAAGCGTCAAGTGAACACCGTCTTCCAGGATTACGCCCTCTTTCCTCATCTTAATGTTTTTGAAAATGTGGCATTCGGCCTTCGAATCAAAAAGATGAAGAATGCGGATGTGAAGGCAAAAGTAAAGGAAGCGCTGAGCTTTGTAAACCTGGAAGGCTTTGAGGAGCGTGAAATCAGGGAGATGTCCGGTGGACAGCGACAGCGTGTAGCAATTGCACGTGCCATCGTCAACGAGCCCGAAGTCATTCTTCTGGATGAGCCATTATCGGCACTGGATTTGAAGCTGCGTACCGAAATGCAGTATGAACTGCGGGAGCTTCAGCAGCGACTTGGCATCACCTTCATTTTTGTCACGCATGATCAAGAGGAAGCATTGGCGATGTCAGACGAGATTTTTGTCATTAATGAAGGGAAAATTCAGCAGAGCGGAACACCGACAGATATTTATGATGAACCGATCAACCGCTTTGTGGCTGATTTCATCGGGGAATCGAATATCGTAGCCGGAACAATGATCAGGGATTACCTAGTGGAATTTGCCGGCAAGGAATTTGAGTGTGTGGATAAAGGGTTGAAGATGAACGAAACGGTGGAGATCATCATCCGGCCGGAGGATCTGGAGATCACAACACCCGATCAGGGGAAACTGCAGGTTCGTGTGGATTCCCAGCTTTTCCGCGGCGTTCACTATGAGATCAGCAGCTATGATCAGGATGGCAACGAGTGGCTGGTGCACTCGACGAAGAAAGCGTCCGTAGGGGATACGATTGGTCTCTTCTTTGAGCCGGAAGCAATCCACGTCATGCGGATAGGGGAATCGGAAGAGGATTTCGATCGACGTCTGGAAGGGTACGACATTGGAGCACCTCATGGAAAATAGAGTATCAAGGAATCTTTACTTTATACCCTACGCCATTTGGATTGCCCTGTTCGTCGTTGCACCTATCCTGCTTGTACTCTATTACTCTTTCTTTGATATTGAGGGCAGCCTGTCCCTTGCAAATTACCAGAAGTTCTTTACGCCGGTCTATTTGAAAATGACCTTCAGCTCGTTCTGGTACGCTTTTCTCATTACAGCCATTACCCTGCTGGTGGCATATCCTACCGCCTATCTGCTGACAAAAACGCGTCATAAGCATTTATGGTTATTACTGTTGATCATTCCTTCCTGGATCAATCTCCTGTTGAAGGCCTATGCGTTTTTAGGGATTTTCGGTACATATGGAGTGGCGAACAGTTTCCTCGAGGTGTTGGGGATTGGAACCCAGCAGATCCTCTTTACCGATTTCAGCTTTGTCTTTGTATCGGTTTATATTTTCATTCCATTTATGATACTGCCGATTTTCAATGCCCTGAACGAGCTTAATCCTACTCTTGTAGATGCAGCGAACGATTTGGGTGCATCCCGGTTCACCACCTTCCGCCGCGTGGTTCTGCCACTGACGATGGACGGAGTGAAAGTTGGATGCCAGATCGTCTTTATCCCGGCATTGTCCCTATTCATGCTGACCAGGTTAATTGCAGGAAACCGCGTCATCACATTAGGTACAGCCATCGAACAGCATTTCCTAGTGACACAGGATTGGGGAATGGGCTCGACGATTGCCGTCTTTTTAATTATCATCATGTTCCTGTTTATGAAACTGACAAGCAGCAGAAAGCGAGGGATATAGATTGGATAGAAAAATATCTCCCTTCTCAAAACTATTTCTTGGCATGATCTTCATCATCCTTTACCTGCCGATTTTCTTTTTGATTTTCTACTCGTTCAACAGCGGTGGAAACATGTATGATTTTGAAAGCTTCACCCTGGATTCTTATCGGGAGCTGTTCGACGATACACGACTTCTGATCATTGTCCTGAACACCCTGCTAATCGCTCTTTTATCCGCGCTAATTTCGACCATAGTCGGCGTGTTTGGGGCATTGGCGATTCATTCTTTTAAAAGAAGAAGCACGAAAAACACGTTGCTTTCGCTAAATAACGTTCTGATTGTCAGCCCTGACGTCATTATCGGTGCCTCCTTCCTGATCCTATTTACGATGGCAGGCATAAAGCTTGGACTTTATTCGGTTCTGTTATCCCATATCGCCTTTTCTGTGCCGATTGTGGTGTTGATGGTCCTGCCGAAGCTGTTGGAAATGAGCCCCTCTCTGATTGATGCGGCCCATGACCTGGGGGCAAGCCGCTGGGATGTATTAAGGAAAGTGGTACTGCCCTACATCACGCCTGGTATTTTCGCAGGGTTCTTTATGGCATTGACCTATTCGCTTGATGACTTTGCCGTTACTTTTTTCGTGACAGGAAATGGCTTTACCACCCTTTCCGTTGAAATCTATTCTCTTGCACGTCGCGGTATTTCCCTGAATATCAATGCCTTATCGACCCTACTTTTCCTTTTCACCATCATTCTGGTGATTGTGTACTACTTCATTACGGTGCGCAATAAGCCAAGTGGAATGGGGGTTAGACGATGAAAAAGCTTGTCCAGTTTTTTATCCTGATTGTGCTTGTCTCTGCCGCGCTTTTATTTACCATTACGAAAATGAATGAATCACAGGGCTTTACAAGCGGCAATACCCTCACCATCTACAACTGGGGGGACTATATCAACTCCGACCTGATCGACCGATTCGAAGAAGAAACAGGCGTGAAGGTCATCTACGAAACATTCGATTCGAATGAGGCGATGAAAACGAAAATAGAACAGGGCGGGACCACCTACGACATAGCGGTTCCATCCGAATATATGATTGATAAAATGCGCAAGGAGGATCTGCTCATCCCTTTGGACCATTCCAAGCTTCCCAATTTAAAAAATATCGATGAGCGCTTTATGGACCTCCCTTTTGACCCACAAAACAAGTACTCCGTTCCCTACTTCTGGGGTACGGTCGGAATTGTATACAATCCCTCCATGCTTGACGGGAAGGAAATCAGAAGCTGGAATGACCTTTGGGATGAGGATCTGAAAAATGAGATCCTTCTTATTGATGGGGCACGTGAAGTGATGGGAATGGGGCTGAACAGCCTTGGGTATTCGCTGAATGATACCGATCCCGCGCATCTTTTGGAAGCGAAGGAAAAGCTGAATTCCCTCACACCAAATATAAAAGCGATTGTCGGGGATGAAAGCAGGATGCTCCTTGAAAACCAGGAGGCCGCAATCGGTCTTGTATGGTCCGGGGTGGCGTCTGAACTCATGTACGAGAATGAGGACCTGGAATATGTGGTTCCTGTTGAGGGATCCAATCTCTGGTTTGACAATATGGTCATCCCGAAAACCGCGAAGAATGTAGAAGCAGCCCACCAGTTCATCAATTTTATGCTTGATGCCGAGGTTGCAGCAGAGAACACGGAATATGTCAGCTATTCCACGCCGAACAAAGCCGCTCTTCCATTATTGCCGGAAGAGCTTGTAAACGATGAACGCTTCTATCCGTCGCCGGAACTGACGGAAAAGCTGGAAGTCTACGAGAATCTTGGTGTGAAAAACCTTGCTTACTATAATGAACTGTTCCTGGAATTTAAAATGCACCGAAAATAAAGAACAGAACGAATTTTTCCCCATCTTTTTATGATGGGAAAAAATTCGTTTTTTTGGTTCTATCTACCCGCAGCCATCCCCAGTTCCATTCCATTTTATCCGTCCTTTTCTACTATGTTGTAACACTTTATTAATATAGTACTATTTTTGTCATAAAATCGCTTTCATTTGAAATAATACTGTTAATTATTGCATTTTGACAAAAATGATTTATTTTTTTATTATATTAGAAACGTTGAGGGGGCTATGAAATGTCTGATTTAAATAAACAGAAAATTGTGGATAGCGTTCCTCAAAAAGGGTTTTTTGGACACCCTAAAGGACTTTTCACTCTATTTTTCACTGAGTTTTGGGAGCGCTTTTCCTACTATGGGATGAGGGCCATCCTTGTATTTTACATGTACTATGAAATATCTGATGGCGGACTTGGTCTATCAGAAGAGCTTGCACTATCCATCATGTCGATCTATGGTGCATTGGTCTATATGTCAGGAGTTATTGGAGGCTGGTTGGCTGACAGGATTTTCGGTACCTCCAAAGCCATTTTCTATGGTGGTATCCTGATCATGTTCGGACATATTGCACTTGCCGTGCCTGGCAGTCTTTCCATGTTCTTTGTTTCCATGGTTCTGATCGTTATCGGTACAGGTCTGTTAAAGCCTAACGTATCGAGCGTGGTTGGAGATATGTATGCAGAAGGCGATAACCGCCGGGATGCAGGATTCAGTATCTTCTATATGGGGATCAACCTGGGGGCATTCCTATCTCCACTTATTACCGGGGAATTGGCAAAAGAAAGCTTCCATCTTGGCTTCGGTGTTGCTGCAATCGGGATGTTCTTTGGACTTTTAGTATTCATGCTTACGAAAAAGAAGAATTTAGGTTTAGCTGGAACATATGTTGCAAATCCATTAAGTGCAGCTGAAAAGAAAAAACTGTCGATTATTTTTAGTGCCGGTATCATTATTATTGGTGCGCTTTTAGCTATCCTGATTCCAAATGGTCTATTTACGATTGAAACAGTCATTAACATGGTAGGAGTCTTTGGCGTAGCCATCCCGACCATTTATTTTATCGTGATGTACCGCAGCCCTAAAACAACGGCAGTGGAGCGTTCACGCATTATTGCTTATATTCCATTGTTTATTGCTGCAGCGATGTTCTGGGCGATTCAGGAGCAAGGTTCCACCATTCTTGCTTTATATGCGGATAAACGTACACAGCTTGAGTTTGCTGGAATCACGATCTCTCCAGCTTGGTTCCAATCCTTGAACCCATTATTTATCATCATCCTTGCACCTGTTTTTGCATGGATGTGGGTAAGACTTGGGAAGTATCAGCCATCCGTCCCGAAAAAGTTCTCCTTGGGACTGCTGTTTGCAGGTTTGTCTTTCCTAGTCATTCTAATCCCTGGTTATCTTGGCGAGGGAGCATTGGTAAGTCCGTTATGGCTTGTACTGAGCTACTTTATCGTCGTACTCGGGGAATTGTGTTTGTCACCGGTCGGCCTTTCCGCCACAACGAAACTTGCTCCTGCAGCATTCTCTGCCCAAACCATGAGTATCTGGTTCCTGGCAAGTGCTGCTGCTCAGGCAATCAATGCCCAGCTCGTCAGATTCTACAACCCGGAAAATGAAGTCATGTACTTCGGTACCATCGGCGGAGCTGCCATTCTGCTGAGCATCCTATTGTTTGTCCTTTCACCTAAGATTCAAGTGTTGATGAAGGGTGTAAGATAAAGGATTTTTAAAAAAAGGGGCCTGACCCTCAGCGCTTTAAAGCGCTGAGGGTCAGGCCCCTTTTAGATTATTTCATCATTTCCTTAACGAGCTGGCGATTGCGTTTTTTGAAGACATCGTTGTGGGACGATACCATCGCTGCACCAGGTGCACTTGGCTGGATGTACTGCTTCGCTTTATTCACCGCATTGGCGGCATCCTGGAATGCGCCTGAAATCAAATGCAGCTTTCCGTCGTGCTTCAGGATATCCCCTGCAGCATACAGGCCTTCTACTGATGACTCACTGTTCGCATTGCCCGCTACATAGAAATTATCTGCAATCTCAATGTTTAAATCACTGTTCTGCAAAAGGCTCGAGTCTTGTTCATACCCGTGGTTGATAATCACTTCATCAATCTCGAGGTAACAGATCTCCCCTGTTTCCGAGTTTGTCAGCTCCACCTTTTCGATTTCTTCCTGAGTGGAATCGGCAATCAGCTTTGTAATGGTGGTTTGGAACATGCACTCGACCGAGCTGTTCATAAGCTGTTTAACCTGTGCTTCATGGCCGCCCAAAGCGTCCTTTCGACAAGTCAGATACACTTTTTTTGCAATGGGCTCGAGTTCATTCGCCCAGTCGATGGCCGTGTTTCCGCCGCCTGAAATAATGACGGTTTTGTCCCGGAAATGCTTTAAGGATTTGACCGTATAGTTCAGATTAGAAACCTCGAACCGTTCCGCTCCTTCAATATTGAGCCTCTGCGGGTTAAGAATACCACTCCCGACAGCAACGATCACCGTTTTCGAATAATGCTTCTGCCCTGAAGAAGCATGGAGTACAAAAATTCCCTCTTCATCCTTTGTGATGGAATCCACTTTTTCATTCAACACAACTTCCGGGTTGAACGTCATTCCCTGCTGGACAAGCTGTTCAATTAATTTTGCGCCTGGTATCGGGGTCTGGCCCCCAACATCCCAGATCACTTTTTCGGGATAGACATGAATTTTCCCACCAAGTTGTGGCTGATACTCGATTATTTTTGTTTTCATTTCTCTCAGCCCGCTATAAAAGGCCGAGTATAATCCTGCCGGCCCGCCACCAATGACTGTTACATCATATATATCTATTTCCCTCATATATGCACACCCCTCGTATCCCCGAAAAGAGTAATTGATTATCATTCTCACTCAAATATACGACTTTCTTTCTATTTTTACAACATAAAAAATGGTTGACATAAGAATTAGTTGGTTTTATAGTATAAATGTACCGACATTGATAATCATTATCAACTGTTTTTTATTTACATATTTTCAAACATTGGGAGGGTTCAGCATGGTGAGACTTTACACAAACGAATTAAACATTGGCTATGGTGAGCGTCTCATTGTCAAGGATCTTTCAGTAGAGATCCCTGACAAACAGATTACCACCATTATCGGCTCCAATGGCTGTGGAAAGTCGACACTTTTGAAAGCGATCACTCGCATCATTTCCCAGCAATCCGGGACTGTGGTCCTAGACGGCCAGGATATTTCACGCGAGAATACCAAATTGCTCGCAAAAAAAATGGCCATCCTTCCACAAACCCCGGAAAGTGCAAGTGGTCTCACAGTCGGGGAGCTCGTTTCCTATGGCCGATTTCCTCATCAAAAGGGATTTGGACGTCTGACGAAAAAGGATTATGAAGTCATCGATTGGGCCCTGCAGGAAACCGGTACCCTCGATTTCAAATTCCGGCCAGTCGATTCCCTCTCAGGTGGCCAGCGTCAGCGTGTATGGATTGCCATGGCACTGGCTCAGGAAACGGAAATCATCTTTCTGGATGAACCGACAACCTATCTTGATATGGCCCACCAGCTGGAGGTGCTGGAGCTTTTGCAGCGTCTGAACCGGGAACAGGGACGAACCATCGTCATGGTCCTGCATGATCTTAATCAGGCTGCCCGCTTCGCCGATTACCTGATCGCCTTAAAGGATGGTCATATTATCAAGGCGGGGAATTGTGAGGAAGTCATCCATCCCGATGTGTTAAGGGAAGTGTTCCAGATTGACGCCGTCATCGGACGAGATCCGCGAACAGATAAACCAATGTGTATCACTTATAACTTACTAAAAGGAGAAAACACCCATGAAGAAAATTCTAGTACCGTTCGTATTCCTGCTCTTACTGGTTGTTAGCGCAGCATGCGGTAACAGCCACAACAATAATACAGCATCTGAAGATACCAACAAAGAAGGTTCTGCTGAAACGATCACCTATGAATCAGAAAATGGCCCTATAGAAGTACCCGCAAACCCGGAGCGTGTCATTGTTCTCTCTTCTTTTGCAGGTAATGTGATGGCACTCGATGTAGACCTTGTTGGAGTAGACTCCTGGTCTGCGATGAATCCCCGCTATGCTGAATATTTGGAAGGTGTAGAACAGGTAACAGATGAAGACCTTGAGAAAATCATTGAATTGGATCCAGATTTAATCATCGGACTTTCCACAATCAAAAACGTTGAAAAATTGAATGAAATTGCCCCTACGGTAACTTTTACATACGGTAAATTGGATTACCTTACACAGCACCTTGAAATCGGAAAGCTTTTAAACAAGGAAAAAGAAGCACAGGATTGGATTGACGACTTCAAACAGCGTGCAGCTGCTGCAGGTGAAGAGATCAAGGCGAAAATCGGAGAGGACGCAACAGTATCCGTTATTGAAAACTTCGATAAAGAGCTTTATGTATTCGGCGACAACTGGGCTCGCGGAACCGAAATCCTTTATCAGGAAATGAAACTGAACATGCCGGAAAAAGTGAAGCAGACCGCACTTAAGGACGGTTACTATACATTGTCCTTTGAAGTGCTACCTGAATTTGCTGGCGACTACGTCATTTTCAGTAAAAATTCGGACGGCGACACTTCCTTCCAGGAAACAGAAACATACAAAAACATCCCGGCTGTAAAGAATGGCCAGGTATTCGAAGTTAATGCGAAGGAATTCTATTTTAACGACCCTATCTCTCTAGAGTTCCAACTTGAATTCTTCCAGGATAAATTTTTAGGCAGATAATATGAATGACGGCAAGAGGGATTCTGGTTTGATGGGAATCCCTCTTAATCTATAAAAGAAAAGATGAACATGATGATGACTGAAAAACAAAGAAGCATTCCATTTCTCTTAAAACTTATTGCTGGAATCGTAGTATTTGCCGGAACATTTCTCGTTGCAATGCTTTTTGGAGCTGCGGATACCTCAATGAAGGATGTCTGGTCAGCCCTTACTGCAACTGATTTGGATGAAAAATCCACGATGATTCGTGAAATCCGCCTTCCCCGCGAAGTGGCGGCTATTTTTGTTGGGGCGGCATTATCGGTTTCCGGTGCCATCATGCAAGGGATGACAAGAAACCCGCTCGCTGACCCCGGGCTACTTGGGCTTACTGCTGGAGCAAACGCAGCGCTGGCGGTAACGCTCGCACTTTCACCTTCCACCAATTACTTCGGTATCATGATTGCCTGCTTTATCGGAGCGGCAGTCGGGGCGACGATGGTTTTTGGAATCGGAGCCATGAAGCGCGGCGGCTTTTCCCCTTTCAGGATTGTACTGGCAGGTGCTGCCGTATCCGCCTTGTTGTTTGCGATTGCAGAAGGGGTGGGGCTCTATTTTAAAATATCCAAGGATGTTTCGATGTGGACGGCCGGTGGAATCATCGGTACGAACTGGTCACAGCTGCAGATCATCATTCCTTTCATTACAGTTGGGATTCTGATCTCCATCTATCTCTCCAGGCAGCTGACGATCCTGAGCCTGAGTGAAGAGGTCGCAGTCGGGCTGGGACAGAAGACGGTGCTGGTAAAAACGGTGCTTTTCATCGTTATTGTGTTGTTGGCCGGAGCCTCTGTGGCACTTGTCGGGAATATGGCCTTTATTGGATTGATGATCCCCCATATTGTCCGTGCAATTGTAGGTACGGATTACCGATTCATCCTGCCGATGTCCGCAGTAGTTGGTGCTACATTCATGCTGCTTGCCGATACAGTTGGACGCACATTGAACGCTCCATTCGAGACACCTGTAGCAGCCATTGTGGCACTCCTTGGATTGCCTTTCTTCCTCATCATCGTACGTAAAGGGGGCAAGGAATTCTCATGATACATCCATCTTTGATCAGAAGACAGCGCTTGGTTCTTGTTTTGCTCTCTTTGCTTGTTCTTCTAACGGTCGTCGTAGGAATCGGGATCGGCTACTCCTCTGTGTCCTATGAGCGACTACTGCCTACATTGCTCGGAAACGGTACCTTCAAGGAGGAATTTGTCCTATTTTCCATTCGGCTGCCAAGAATCATCATTACATTTTTGGCTGGAATGGCGCTGGCGTTGGCCGGGAGCATCCTACAAGGAATCACCCGGAACGATCTGGCCGACCCTGGCATTATCGGCATTAATACTGGCGCTGGAGTCGCCATTTCTGTATTTTTCCTATATGTTCCTATCGAAGTCGGTTCCTTTGTCTATGTTCTACCAATCGTAGCATTTATCGGGGCACTGCTTACAGCCTGCCTGATTTATCTCTTTGCCTACAGCAAGCAGACAGGCCTGCAGCCAGTCCGACTCGTGCTGACAGGTGTCGGATTCTCCATGGCTCTCTCTGGGATTATGGTTGTCCTCATATCTGGTGCGGACAGGGAAAAAGTGGACTTTATTGCAAAATGGCTGGCAGGAAACATCTGGGGGACGGACTGGCCGTTCATACTGGCTCTTATCCCATGGCTGGTCGTACTTATACCATTCACCCTATATAAGGCGAATAGACTTAACCTATTGGCATTGAGTGAACCGGTATCGGTGGGAGTCGGCCTGTCAGTGGAAAAAGAGCGGCTTGTCATGCTCTTTACGGCTGTGGCACTCGCAGCCTCCGCCGTTTCTGTAACAGGAGGAATCGCCTTTGTCGGCTTGATGGCGCCTCACATCGCCAAAGCGCTCGTCGGCCCGAGAAACCAGCTCTTCCTTCCTGTAGCAATCCTGATCGGAGGCTGGCTGCTCCTCTTTGCCGACACACTCGGCCGCAACCTCATCGATCCAAGCGGCATTCCTGCGGGGATCATGGTCGCGTTGATCGGCGCACCGTACTTTATGTATTTGTTGTTGAAGAAATAAAAAGTGAAAAGTGTCTATCTTTTGAGACCGTTATATTTTTGTATGGGCTTTATCGTGGTATCAATTTGCTACATTGATACCACCTTTCCTTCTTTTTCTCTTTATCGCGGTATCAATCCTCCTCTTTGAGACCGCCATTTCCTCTTTTTCTCTTTATCGCGGTCTCAATCTGCCTCTTTGAGACCGCCATTTACTCTTTTTCTCTTTATCGCGGTATCAATCTGCCTCTTTGATACCGCCATTCTCTCTTTTTCTCTTTATCGCGGTCTCAATCCACCACTTTGAGACCGCCATTTCCTCTTTTTCTCTTTATCGCGGTATCAATCTGGGTCTAGACTATAAAGTAGACACGGTTTGGAGAGACTTGTAAAAACAAGTATCTGGACTGGAGCGTGTTACGATGAGTAAAAGATATGACCC
>NZ_JBHVHV010000023.1:19373-70261 GCF_042800035.1 Sutcliffiella sp. NPDC057660 | reverse complement strand
CTGTCCCCCTGTGAGAGTAGGACGTTGCCAGGCAAGTTTAGAGGGAAGATCAGTGCTTAGGTGCTGGTCTTTTTTTGTTTTGGTTTTGTTCTTTGGAATTTTTGTTGTGAGGGGATGGTACTTAGTAGTGCCAGGCCCCTCTTTTTTTGTTTGGGGGAGAAAGAGGTTGGGTGGTGGGTGGAGGGGCCAGGCACTGGTGTGATTAGTGCCGTGACCAAGGGGGAAAGTTGAGGATGACGGTAAGAAAAGAAGCAATTCGTACCGCGACCGAGGGGGAAAGTTGAGGATGACGGTAAGAAAAGAAGCGATTCGTACCGTGACCAAGGGGAAAAGTTGAGGATGGCGGTAAGAAAAGGCGTGATTCGTGCCGTGACAGAGGAGAAGAAGAAGGGGAGACGGTAAGAAAGAAGTGATAAACCGTATAAATTAAAGAATGAAAATAGAATTGTGCGGATAAGAGAGGGTTTCATGTGACTCCCTCTGTGATAGTAGGACGTTGCCAGGTAAATTTTGTTGGAAGATCAGCGCAAAGGTGTTGGTCTTTTTTGTTTTGTTATTTGTTCTTTGTATGGTTGTTGTGGGGGATGGTACTTAGTAGTGCCAGGCCCCTCTTTTTTTGTTTGGGGGAGAAAGAGGTTGGGTGGTGGAGGGAGGGGCCAGGCACTGGTGTAGTGAAGTCCTCCTACTACCATTTACACCAACCTACCCCATGCCCGGCACACCTCATTACATAATACCCGCCCCCGCCAAACCAACATTTCCCCCGGACATGCAGCCGCCTCCCAAACCCCCATATAAACTTCTCTGAACAAATTTGACCAATTGATGTTTACATGCGGTCAAAAAGTGGAATTCTGTTGTTGTGAGAGATATTTATTGAAAAATTTTTGGTGGTCTTATATATTTTAATTATAGTCAAAGATAGTCAAGGTCAGATGGGGGGATAGCATGAGGAACATATCTGATGTCATTGAACAATATTTAAAGCAGGTTTTAGAGCGAAGCAGGGAGCATTCTGCGGAGATAAAACGGAGTGAGATTGCTGATAAGTTTGAATGTGTACCTTCTCAGATTAATTATGTGATAAATACAAGATTTACAATTGAACGAGGATATCTAGTGGAGAGTAAGCGCGGTGGCGGAGGTTATATACGCATCATAAAGATCAAGACCCATGATCACTTGCAGCTTATTGACCAGATTATTGATTTGATAGATGTGCGTGTTTCGCAGTCGAGTGCAGAGGATGTAATTTTTCGATTAGTGGAGGAGAAGATAATTTCTGCACGCGAGGCGAAGATAATGGTTAGTGTGATGGATCGTTCTGTTATCTATTTAGGGTTGCCTGAGAGAGATGAGCTGCGGGCAAGGATGCTAAAAGCGATGCTTACTACTCTTAAGTACCGTTAAGGGGGAAAACACGATGGTGTGTCAGGAATGTAAGGAACGTCCTGCGACGTTGCATGTTACGAAAGTTATCAACGGGGAGAAGTCGGAAGTTCATATCTGCGAGCAGTGTGCACAGGAAAAGGGAAACATGTCCATGTTCTCCGGCGGAACGGGATTTTCATTAAATAATCTGATTGCTGGATTGTTGAATTCAGAGCAGCTGATTTCGAACAAAAAGCCGGAGGAGTTCAAGGAGACCAAGACCCTCCAATGTGAACGGTGCAAGATGACATTTCCTCAGTTCACCAAGATTGGACGTTTTGGCTGTTCGGAATGCTATCGGACATTTGAGGATAAGATGCAGCCGATTTTAAAAAGGTTTCATAGCGGCAATACGGTGCATACGGGTAAAATCCCCAAGCGGATCGGCGGAAGCATGCATGTCAGAAAAGAGATAGATGCGCTAAAAGAAGAATTAAAAGAACTTATCTTACAGGAAGAGTTCGAAAGCGCAGCGAATATAAGAGATAAGATTAGAGAGTTGGAAAAGAAATTAAGTGATAAAAGAGAGGAGGAGCAATAAATGTCTCTTGAACACTTTTTGAATAATGAAGTTAGTTCCTGGATGAAGCAGGAGGGCCCCGCTTCTGATATTGTGCTTAGCAGCAGAGTGAGGCTTGCCAGGAATCTGGAGGAGATGTGGTTCCCTACCGTTTCTAGCAACGAAGAAGCAAAGGAAATCGTCGAAACGATGAGAACGCATTTTTCCGACCGGACCTTTCAGGAAATTGGTGAGTTGGAGTTTCTTGTTATGGAGGAGCTTAATGCGCTGCAGAAAAGAGTCCTGGTGGAGAAGCATCTGATTAGTCCGCAGCTTGCGGAACATTCGACGTATGGTGCATGTTTTCTATCACCGAATGAAGAAGTGAGCATTATGATAAATGAAGAGGATCATATTCGTATTCAGTGTCTGTTTCCAGGGTTGCAGCTGACAGAAGCTTTACAGATGGCCAATGACCTCGATGATTGGCTGGAGGAAAAGCTAGATTATGCTTTTGATGAAAAGCGAGGATACTTAACCAGCTGCCCGACCAATGTTGGGACAGGGATGAGGGCTTCGGTGATGATGCACTTGCCAGCACTTGTCATGACACAGCAAATGAACCGCATTGTCCCGGCAATCAACCAGCTGGGTCTGGTCGTTAGAGGGATATACGGCGAAGGCAGCGAAGCGTTGGGAAACATTTTTCAAATCTCGAATCAACTGACTCTGGGAAAATCAGAAGACGATATTGTGAACGACCTGCTTAGTGTGGTACAGCAACTAATTGCACAGGAGAGGTCGGCAAGGGAAGCATTAGTTAAAACTTCCAACATACAATTAGAAGACAGAGTTTTTCGTTCCTATGGTATATTGGCGCATAGCCGGGTGATGGAAACGAAGGAAGCGGCAAAATGCTTATCCGATGTACGACTTGGCATTGATTTGGGGTATATCGAGAATATATCAAGATCCATTTTGAATGAATTGATGATTTTAACGCAGCCAGGTTTTTTACAGCAGTATGCTGGCGGTCCATTAAGACCGGATGAACGAGATATTCGTAGAGCGAGCCTAATTAGAGAAAGACTTCGTTTAAAATTATAAATTAATCGGGAGGCGATTATATATGATGTTCGGTCGATTTACAGAGAGAGCACAGAAAGTACTTGCATTAGCACAGGAAGAGGCACTTCGTTTAAGCCATAATAATATCGGGACAGAGCATATCTTGTTAGGCCTGGTAAGAGAGGGAGAGGGAATTGCCGCTAAAGCGCTGATTGCTCTTGGCCTTGGTCCGGAGAAGATTCAAAAAGAAGTGGAGAATTTGATTGGACGTGGACAAGATAGCGGACAATCCATTCCGCACTACACACCTCGAGCGAAGAAAGTGATTGAGCTTTCCATGGATGAAGCACGCAAGCTGGGACATTCCTATGTAGGCACAGAGCATATCCTGCTCGGCTTGATCCGTGAAGGCGAGGGAGTGGCGGCACGTGTGCTGAATAATCTTGGTGTCAGCCTGAACAAGGCTCGCCAGCAGGTGCTTCAGCTTCTGGGCAGTAATGAATCTTCAGGAGGCCATCAGGGTGGAGCATCTCAAAATGTGAATACACCTACACTTGATAGCCTTGCGCGTGACCTTACAGCCGTTGCAAGAGAAGGCAGCCTGGATCCGGTAATCGGAAGAGCAAAGGAAATTCAGCGAGTGATTGAAGTACTTAGCAGAAGAACAAAAAATAACCCGGTTCTGATCGGAGAGCCTGGGGTAGGGAAGACGGCTATCGCTGAAGGCTTGGCACAGCAGATTGTCAACAACGAGGTGCCGGAGATTCTTCGTGATAAACGTGTCATGACGCTTGATATGGGTACAGTGGTAGCAGGAACGAAATATCGTGGGGAATTCGAGGATCGTCTGAAAAAGGTGATGGATGAGATCCGCCAGGCAGGCAATATCATTCTATTCATTGATGAGCTTCATACGTTGATTGGAGCAGGCGGTGCGGAAGGTGCCATTGATGCATCCAACATTTTGAAACCATCCCTAGCACGTGGGGAGCTTCAATGTATCGGTGCCACAACCTTGGATGAGTATCGTAAATATATCGAAAAGGATGCCGCGCTTGAGCGACGCTTCCAGCCTATTCAGGTGGATGAGCCAACAGCGGCTGAGTCCATTCAGATTCTGACAGGCCTGCGTGACCGCTATGAGGCGCATCACCGTGTATCCATCACGGATGAAGCGATTGAACAGGCGGTTAAGCTTTCCGATCGTTATATTTCGGACCGCTTCCTGCCGGATAAGGCGATCGACCTTATCGATGAGGCCGGCTCCAAAGTAAGACTGCGTTCATTCACTACACCTCCTAATCTAAAAGAACTGGAAGTGAAGCTGGAATCAGTTCGCAACGAAAAGGATGCAGCTGTCCAAAGCCAGGAATTTGAAAAGGCGGCGTCCTTGCGTGATACGGAGCAGCGCTTACGCGAACAGCTGGAGGATACGAAGAAAACGTGGAAGGAAAAGCAGGGTCAGGAGAATTCCGAGGTGACAGTTGAAGACATCGCCATGGTAGTGTCCAGCTGGACTGGAATTCCGGTATCCAAGCTTGCCCAGACCGAAACAGATAAATTGTTGAACATGGAACAGCTGCTTCACTCCCGTGTCATCGGTCAGGACGAAGCGGTGAAAGCAGTATCCAAAGCGGTGCGTCGAGCACGTGCCGGTTTGAAAGACCCTAAACGTCCTATCGGCTCCTTCATCTTCCTTGGACCTACCGGGGTAGGTAAAACGGAACTTGCAAGAGCCTTGGCCGAGTCCATTTTCGGCGATGAGGATGCGATGATCCGCATTGATATGTCCGAGTACATGGAGAAGCACTCCACTTCCCGTCTGGTAGGGTCCCCTCCTGGATATGTAGGATACGATGAAGGCGGACAATTGACAGAGAAGGTTCGCCGTAAACCATATTCAGTCATTTTGCTGGATGAGATAGAAAAAGCGCATCCGGACGTGTTCAATATTCTCCTGCAAGTGCTGGAGGATGGCCGTTTGACAGATTCTAAGGGACGTACGGTCGATTTCCGCAACACGCTTGTCATTATGACATCCAACGTTGGAGCGGACGCATTAAAACGCAACAAGTATGTGGGTTTCAATGTACAAGATGATAATCAGAACTATAAGGACATGAAAGGGAAAGTGATGGAGGAGCTGAAAAAGGCTTTCCGTCCGGAGTTCCTGAACCGTGTCGATGAGATGATTGTATTCCACTCCTTAGAGAAGGCGCACCTGAAGGAAATTGTGACACTTCTGTCCGATCAATTGACGAAGCGTCTGAAGGAACAGGATATCGAACTGGAATTGACCGATGCAACGAAAGAGAAAATCTCGGAGGAAGGGTACGATCCGGAATACGGAGCAAGACCTTTGCGCCGGGCTATTCAGAAGCATGTGGAGGATAAACTATCCGAAGAGCTGTTGAAAGGGAATATTGAAAAAGGCAAGAAAATTGTCATGGATGTAGTAGACGGCGAGTTTATTGTCCGTGACGTGGAAATAGTAAAATAAAGAAAATGTTCATGGTTTTTGGGACCAAAATCATAGTGGAGGTAGGCTCTTATTTTCAGAGCTTTGCCTCCTTTCTTGTATATGCGAATTCTACAACTTAAAATTGGCTTGGACGGTAGGAAATAAGGTATCATAAAAAGAGGAAAACAATGGTATTTTAACGTGGCTCTTATCGTAAAGTATAATGCTTATAACCTAGAAAAATCGGCTTTTGGATTTTTCACTTGAAAAATCGGCTTTTGGTTTTTTTACAGCATTTCTCCCCATATCATTCAAAGAGAAAGTAAATTTACTACACTGGAAAAGAGCACGAAAGCAAGTAATATTACGTATGTACGCTGGGTACGTCAAAAGCAACAATATAAGCGAAAACAGCATTTAAAAGAGAGAGGATTTTTTCATGGCAAAACGTAAGACGAAATTTATTTGTCAGGAATGCGGATACGAATCTGCCAAATGGATGGGGAAGTGTCCAGGTTGCGGCACATGGAATAAAATGACCGAGGAAATGGAAGAATCCAAAACTCCAAGAAGAGGAGGGTTTACTACATCCTCTCCGACACTTGTGAGAAAAGCGGAATCCATTACGAAGGTAGAGACCATAAAGGAAGCGCGGATCCAAACCGATATGGCGGAATGCAATCGGGTACTTGGCGGTGGCTTGGTACAAGGTTCACTCGTACTAATCGGAGGCGATCCCGGTATCGGGAAGTCGACACTCCTGTTGCAGGTGTGCTGTCAGCTCGCTGTGAAAAAGCATCGGGTGCTTTATATTTCCGGAGAAGAGTCCGTACAGCAGACGAAGCTTCGAGCAGACCGCTTAGGCGTGCAGGCTGATGAATTGTTCGTATTATCGGAGACCGATTTTGAGTTGATTGGAAAGGCGATAGATGACGTTCAGCCAACGCTCCTTGTTATTGATTCGATTCAAACGGTCTATCATCCCGCTGTTACCTCTGCACCAGGTAGTGTATCACAGGTAAGAGAGTGTACAGCAGAGCTGATGAGGATTGCCAAAACCAAGAATATTGCGGTATTCATTGTAGGGCATGTAACGAAGGAAGGTTCCATTGCCGGACCTCGTTTGTTGGAGCATATGGTAGATACTGTGTTATATTTTGAGGGAGAGCGTCATCATACATATCGTATTTTGCGATCTGTTAAAAATAGATTTGGTTCGACAAATGAGATTGGCATTTTTGAAATGAAGGAGGAAGGGTTGGAGGAAGTGAAAAACCCTTCTGAGATCTTTCTCGAAGAGCGCTCCAAAGGGGCAGCGGGTTCAACGGTTGTAGCATCGATGGAGGGAACACGACCGGTGCTGGTGGAAATACAAGCACTGATCTCTCCGACAGGATACGGAAATCCGAGAAGGATGGCCACCGGTATCGATCATAATCGCGTGTCACTGATCATGGCAGTATTGGAAAAAAGGGTAGGTCTCCTTCTGCAAAACCAGGATGCTTATCTGAAGGTGGCTGGTGGAGTGAAGCTGGACGAACCGGCTATCGATTTGGCTGTTGCTGTCAGTATTGCATCAAGCTTCCGGAACCAAGCGTCCGAACCTACGGATGTGGTGATTGGGGAAGTGGGACTGACCGGGGAAATCAGGCGGGTCTCCCGAATCGAACAGCGGGTGCAGGAGGCTGCAAAACTTGGGTTTAAGCGCGTCATTATCCCTTCCAAGAATCTTGGAGGGTGGACCGTTCCGAAAGAGGTCAATGTTATCGGCGTTGCCACCATTGACCAAGCGCTGCAATATGTTTTAGGAGGATAGGGATGGAGGAACTACGTCTGAACGAAAAAACAATGGCGGATACGTTACAATTTATTGCACCGGGCACACCAATCAGAGAGGGGATCAACAATATTCTCCGCTCGCAGACAGGTGGGTTGGTGGTAGTCGGCTTTAATGACAAGGTGAAAGACATGGTTGATGGAGGTTTCTCCATCAACTGTCCATTCAGCCCAGCATATGTATATGAATTGGCAAAAATGGATGGAGCCATTATATTAAATGAAAAAGGTACAAAAATCCTTTATGCCAATGCACAGCTGACTCCCAACCCGACCATCATCTCCACAGAGACCGGTATGCGTCATAGAACGGCGGAGCGGGTGGCCAAGCAAACAGGATGCCTCGTTGTTGCGATATCGCAAAGAAGGAATGTCATTACCTTGTATAAAGGTGACTTCCGATACGCTTTACGTGACATTGGCGTAATTTTTACAAAGGCGAATCAAGCCATTCAAACCTTGGAAAAATATAAGTCTGTCCTTGACCAGGGAATCACAAATCTTGGGGCACTCGAATTTGAAGAGCAGGTTTCTTTATCCGAGCTGCTGCAGGTGATACATCGGATTGAGATGGTTCTCCGCATCAAAAATGAGATTATCAGTTATATCAATGAGCTGGGGACAGAGGGAAGATTGATCCGTTTGCAGATGACCGAACTTCTGGCACACATAGAGGAAGAAGCGATTCTGCTGATAAAAGACTATTGTGTGGACAAAGACAGGGATGCTTTTGTCATTCTGAAAAAGCTGCAGGAGCTTGCCAATACTGATCTGCTGGATGATAACGTCATTCTGAAGATGCTGGGATATTCAGGCTTCATCAATCCGGATGACTTCGTGCTTTCAAGAGGCTACCGAATCCTGCATAAGATTCCTAGACTACCGCCACTTGTCATAGAAAACTTGGTGTGCAGATTCAAAAATATGAAACAAATCCTTCTTGCAACCGTAGAAGAGTTGGACGAAGTGGATGGGATAGGGGAAGTGAGGGCCCGGAAAATTAAAGAAGGCCTTAAACGGATCCAGGACCAGCTGCTGATAGATCGTCAAATTTAATACGGACAACGGTGACAGGTTGTTTGCAATTACGTGTCAAATTTCTAACAAATGTAAAATTTAAAGTGTTTGGACGTTTTATTTAGAAAAAACTGTTTATAATGAATAAAGGGAGGTGAGGCAATGTTAAGGCGCATGGTTCAATTATTTTTCGTCATCCTTGGTGGGACATTGGGGATATTCTTTATCCCGGAGCTTTTTTCCCTTTTAAACATAGGAGATATTCCTTTTTTAACTAAGCCTTATACTGTTGCGATACTAGGAGCAATCATATTTTTTATCCTTACTTTTTGGTTAGTGGATTATGTGGTCGGAATTATTAAGTGGATGGAGGAATCGCTAGTAAAAGCGCCGGTGACAGACGTGCTGTTTGGTAGTCTGGGTCTCATATTTGGCTTGATTGTCGCCTATCTGGCCGTAATTCCATTGGAGCGGATTCCGTTTGTCAGCGTGATATTCCCAATTTTCATCACTATTTTGCTGGGATACCTCGGCTTTCAGGTTGGTTTCAAAAAACGAGACGAGCTTGTTAATCTGTTTTCCATCTCCAGCAAATTCGGAAAGAAAAAAGCAAGTGATGAGGAAGAGCAGGATCTTTCGTCCAAAAAGCTGAAAATCTTGGATACAAGTGTTATTATCGATGGAAGAGTAGCAGATATCTGCCAAACTGGGTTTCTTGAGGGCACCATCGTGATCCCTCGATTTGTTCTGGAGGAGCTGCAGCATATCGCGGATTCATCCGACGTGCTTAAAAGAAATCGTGGCAGACGTGGACTGGATATACTGAATAGAATCCAAAAAGAGTTGGCAATAAAAGTGGAGATTTATGAAGGTAACTTCGAAGACATTCAGGAAGTGGACAGCAAGCTTGTAAAACTTGCAAAGCTGACTTCCGGTGTCGTAGTGACCAATGATTTCAATTTAAACAAGGTGTGTGAACTTCAGAGCGTTGAGGTACTGAATATCAATGACCTTGCTAATGCCGTAAAACCTGTTGTACTTCCAGGTGAAGAGCTGACTGTTCAGGTGATTAAGGATGGGAAAGAGCATAATCAAGGAGTTGCCTATCTGGATGACGGTACGATGATCGTGGTCGAAGAAGGCCGTGATTATATCGGCAAGCATATTGAAGTCCTTGTCACAAGTGTGCTTCAGACGTCTGCTGGACGGATGATTTTTGCCAAGCCCAAACAGCTTGAAAGAGCGGCACTTTAATAAGAAAAAACGTCTACCCTCTCAAGCGTTGCTAAGAGGGTAGATGTTATTTCAGCATAGATATTATATGGGAGAGTTTATGATGAAATACCAAGTGATGGTTCTGGCTGCCGGCCAGGGGAAAAGAATGAAGGCAGGCAGAAACAAGCAGTTTATCGAGCTTGAGGGGAAGCCTGTTATTATCCATACTTTGACAGTGTTTGAGAATGACCCTATGTGTGAAGAGATTAAACTTGTCATCAATGAAAAAGAGGTCCCGATTTTCAAAGAACTGTTGGCCACCTACCAGATTGCCAAGGTAAGCGAGATGGTGCTCGGGGGCAAGGAACGCCAGGATAGCGTCTATAATGGATTGCTTCGTATGGAAAATGCGGAAATTGTACTTGTTCATGATGGGGCAAGGCCTTTTATCAGACAAGCGGTGATCCATCGATTGGTGGAAAAGGCAAAGCTTGAAGGAGCGGCCATTGTCGGGGTGCCGGTCAAGGATACGATAAAGAAGGTCAATTCGGATCTGCTGATCATGGAGACGGTCGAGCGAGCCGCATTATGGCTGATTCAGACTCCACAAGCCTTCCGGTATCCTATTCTGCAAAAGGCCCATCAGCAGGCAAAAGAGGAACAATATCTGGGAACGGATGAATCAAGCCTGGTGGAGCGAATCGGTGTACCTGTACATATGGTCGAGGGTGATTATGAAAATATCAAATTGACCACTCCGGAAGATTTGATTGTCGCAAATGCTATTTTAAAAAAACAAAAGGTGTAAAAGCCTGGAATAAGGAGAAACCAAATGTTTCGAATAGGACAAGGATTTGATGTACATCAATTTGCAGAGGGAAGACCGTTAATATTGGGCGGAATCACGATCCCTTATGAAAAGGGGCTGCTCGGTCACTCTGACGCGGATGTGCTCTTGCATACCATTTCAGATGCGTGCCTCGGAGCTGTGGGAGAAGGGGATATCGGCAAGCATTTCCCTGATACGGACCCCGCTTTTAAAAATGCCGATTCAGCTGTTTTAATGCAGCAGGTATGGGAGATAGTAAAAGAAAAAGGTTATACGCTTGGCAATGTGGACTGTACAATCATTGCACAAAAACCGAAAATGGCCCCACATATCGAAACGATGCGTGCAAGAATCGCCGAGTTATTGGAAGCAGATATAGAGCAGGTGAACGTAAAAGCCACAACCACCGAAAAGCTCGGATTCACCGGTAGAGAAGAAGGCATTGCAGCCCAGGCAGCTGTTTTATTAATAAAGAAATAGAGGCTTTCCCTTTGCTTTTATGGTAGAATAATGCTTGGATTTTGAAAATACCCCCGTCAAAAGCTCGTCGGTTGACGGAAAAATGGAGGTAACCTCACTATGACAGTTCGCGTACGCTATGCCCCAAGTCCAACTGGGCACTTACATATAGGAAATGCACGTACCGCATTATTTAATTATCTTTTCGCCCGCAGCCAGAATGGGCAATTTATTATCCGCATTGAAGATACGGATAAAAAGCGCAATATCGAAGGCGGAGAAGAAAGCCAGCTGAAATATTTGAAATGGCTTGGCATGGAATGGGACGAGAGCGTCGATGTTGGTGGGGAATATGGCCCTTACCGCCAATCGGAGCGAAATGACCTTTATGAAAAATACTATACAGAGCTTCTTGAAAAAGGGCTCGCCTATAAATGCTACTGTACGGAAGAAGAGCTGGAAGCGGAAAGAGAAGGGCAGATTGCTCGCGGGGAAATGCCGCGTTACTCCGGCCAGCATCGCAACCTGACATCAGAAGAGCAGACGGCTTTTGAAAACGAAGGAAGAGCGCCAAGCATTCGTTTCCGTGTACCCGAAGGCGAAGTGGTCAAATTCAATGATATGGTAAAAGGCGAAGTATCCTTTGAATCAGATGGGATCGGCGACTTTGTTATCGTGAAAAAAGACGGTACGCCAACTTACAATTTTGCGGTGGCCGTGGATGATCACCTGATGAAAATCTCCCATGTTCTTCGTGGCGATGACCATATTTCCAATACACCAAAACAAATCATGATCTTCGACGCTTTGGGCTGGGATGTTCCGACATTCGGACATATGACATTGATTGTGAATGAAAGCCGTAAAAAGTTGAGCAAGCGTGATGAGTCCATCATCCAATTCATTGAGCAGTATGAAGAGCTGGGATATCTACCTGAAACACTGTTCAACTATATCGCCTTGCTGGGCTGGTCTCCGGTTGGGGAGGACGAGATTTTCTCGAAGGAAGAATTCATCAATATCTTTGATGCAGCCCGACTGTCCAAGTCTCCTGCTGTGTTTGATACACAGAAATTAGCATGGATGAACAATCAGTACCTGAAGAAACTTGATCTGGACACAGTAGTGGGGCTTTCCCTGCCTCACCTAGTGAAAGCAGGACGTTTCGGTGAAACGATGACAGAAGATGAGAAGCAATGGGCAAAAGAGCTGATTTCCCTGTATCAGGAGCAGATGAGCTTTGGAGCGGAAATTGTGGAATTGACGGAAATGTTCTTTAAAACTCATATTGAGTATGACGCAGAAGCACAAGCTGTTCTTGATGAAGAGCAGGTACCAGAAGTGGTGGCAGCATTCCGTGAGGAGCTGTCGGCATTGGAGGAATTCTCTGCTGAAACCATCCAGGCTTCCATCAAAGCTGTACAAAAAGCGACAGGCCATAAAGGGAAAAAGCTGTTCATGCCAATCCGTGTAGCAACGACAGGACAGACACATGGCCGGGATTTGCCTCAAACCATCCATCTATTGGGCAAGGAAACAGTTATTGCCCGTTTGGAGAAGCTAATTAATTAACATTTTCAAGAAAACATAATATGATAGAACTAACTTAAAAAATATAGACTATATATCAGGCTGAAAATCAGTCTGTGTCTGAATGTAGATGAGGAGAGTAGAAGAAACTCCATCCGTTCCAGAGAGAATCGTCCCCGGCTGAAAACGATTCATGTGATGAATTCTTTGAAGTGCACCTCGGAGTCTATTGCTGAAAAGCTTCATGCTTACTAAGTAATAGCGGCTGCCTCCCGTTACGAGGAAGAGTGGGGATTGCATATTTGTGCATCCCTAAACAGAGTGGAACCGCGCCATCAGCGTCTCTGTGTCTTTTGACACAGAGACTTTTTTTATATAAAGAAAGGAGGAATGTGGGATGCTACGAACATTGAAAGAAGATGTAGATGTCATTTTCGAACAGGACCCTGCCGCAAGGAATTATTTTGAAGTCATTTTAACTTATTCAGGTCTGCATGCCATCTGGGCTCACCGTCTGGCACATGCTTTTTTCCGGAAAAAACTGTTTTTTATCGCGAGAGTGATCTCCCAGATAAGCCGCTTTTTCACAGGAATTGAGATTCATCCGGGAGCCAAGATAGGACGCCGCTTTTTTATTGACCACGGGATGGGAGTCGTAATCGGGGAAACCTGTGAAATCGGTAATAACGTGACCGTCTTTCAAGGTGTCACCTTGGGTGGAACGGGAAAAGAAAAAGGGAAAAGACATCCTACGATCCTGGATAATGCCCTGATTGCAGCCGGTGCAAAGGTATTAGGTTCCATCACAGTTGGAGAGAATTCCAAGATAGGAGCCGGATCGGTTGTATTAAAGAACGTTCCCAACAATTCCACAGTAGTGGGGATACCAGGTAAGATTGTCATACAGGATGGGGTAAGGGTAAAGAAGGATTTCAATCACCAGAACATGCCTGACCCTACCGGAGACCGTTTTATTGCATTGGAAAAGCAGATTACAGAATTGCAGAAAGAGCTGCAACTTTTAAAAGAGAGGAAGAACGCAGATGACTATTCATCTTTATAATACCTTAACCCGCCAGAAGGAGAAATTCACCCCGCTTGAAGAGGGAAAGGTGAAAATGTATGTGTGCGGGCCTACTGTATATAATTATATTCATATAGGTAATGCGAGACCGCCGATTGTATTTGATACCGTGAGAAGATACCTCGAGTATCGTGGATATGAAGTGAATTACGTTTCCAATTTCACCGATGTGGATGACAAGATGATCAAAGCAGCGAATGAACTTGGCGAGGATGTTCCGACTATTGCGGAGCGCTTTATTGAAGCCTATTTTGAGGATGTTTCCGCATTGGGATGCAAGCAGGCAACCGCTCACCCGCGTGTCACGGAGAATATAGATACTATTATTGAATTCATCGAAACACTGATTGAAAAGGGCTTTGCCTATGAGTCCGGCGGGGATGTATATTACAGAACTAGGGAATTCAAGGAGTACGGGAAGCTTTCCCATCAGCCGATAGAGGACCTGCAGCTCGGTACCCGTATCGAAGTTGGGGAAAAGAAGCAGGATGCACTGGACTTCGTTCTTTGGAAAGCCGCGAAGGAAGGGGAAATCTTCTGGGAAAGCCCTTGGGGGAAAGGGCGCCCTGGTTGGCATATCGAATGCTCTGCCATGGCACGCAAGTATCTTGGTGATACGATTGATATTCATGCAGGCGGACAGGATCTTTCCTTCCCCCATCATGAAAACGAGATTGCCCAAACCGAGGCGCTGACAGGCAAGACGTTTGCGAAATACTGGCTGCATAATGGGTATATTAATATCGATAATGAGAAAATGTCTAAGTCACTCGGCAACTTCATCCTTGTGCATGACATCATAAAAAAGCATGATCCACAGCTGATCCGTTTCTTCATGCTTTCGGTTCATTATCGTCATCCGATCAACTACAATGATGAACTATTGGAAAGCACGAAAAACGGTCTGGAGAGAATCAGGACCGCCTACTCCAACCTGAAACACCGCATGGACAGCAGTGCGAACCTGACGGAGGAGAGCGACGACAATCAATGGCTCGAAAAGGTGGATGCATTGAAGAAAGAATTCATTACAGTGATGGACGACGATTTCAATACAGCCAATGCCATTTCCGTCCTGTTTGATTTGGCGAAACAGGCAAACCTTTATGCAAGCGAAAAGAATACTTCTGTTAGCGTGCTTCAGGCATTCCTTACGCAGTTTGAAGAGCTGTTCGGTGTCCTTGGTGTAACACTGACTGAAGAAGCGGAATTGCTGGACGAAGAAATCGATGCATTGATCCAAAAGCGGATTGACGCAAGAAAGAACCGAGATTTTGCGTTGGCAGATCAAATACGGGATGAATTGAAGGATAAAAATATTATCTTAGAGGATACGGCACAAGGTACGAGATGGAAAAGAGGGTAACACATACATGAGTACCAACAAAGTAGATGCAAAGAGTTTAAACAGCCTGGCGCTTGCTTATATGGGTGATGCCGTTTATGAGACGTACATTCGTCATCACCTGTTGAAGCTAGGGAAGATACGCCCTAATCAGCTCCATCGCACTGCAACAAGCTATGTGTCTGCCAAGGCGCAGGCGCGCTTGCTGCACAAGTTGGCGGAAGCGGAGTTTTTCACCGAGGAAGAGGAAGCGGTAATCAGACGGGGGCGCAATGCGAAATCCGGATCGGTACCAAGAAATACGGACGTTCAAACCTATCGCTACTCCACTGCCTTTGAGGCATTAATCGGATTTTTATATTTATCGGGTTCAACAGACAGAATGGAACAAGTCATCGAAGATTGCATGAAAATCGTAGATGAAGAAAGAGGTGAGTGAGGATGTCAAAAGAATTTATCATCGGGAGAAACCCTGTGCTTGAGGCGTTAAAATCAAAACGGGAAATCAATAAGCTCTGGATAGCTGAAGGGTCACAAAAAGGTTCCATGCAACAGATTATCGATCTTGCAAAAGAAGCGAATGTACTGGTTCAGTTTGTACCAAAAAAGAAAATCGATCAAATGGCAGAAGGAAATCACCAAGGCGTGGTGGCATCTGTTGCAGCCTATGATTATGCGGAATTGGAAGACCTTTTTCACTTGGCGGAGAAAAGAAATGAAACACCATTCTTTCTTATCCTGGATGAAATAGAAGACCCTCATAATCTGGGGTCGATCATGAGAACTGCGGATGCGGTGGGAGCCCATGGGATCATCATTCCGAAGCGCCGTGCGGTTGGATTGACTGCAACGGTTGCGAAGGCTTCCACAGGTGCCATTGAGCACGTCCCAGTAGTAAGGGTCACTAACTTGGCCCGCACAGTGGACGAGCTGAAGGAAAAGGGATTATGGATTTTTGGAACCGATGCAAAAGGAACCGTCGATTACCGAAACATGGACGGCTCCCTGCCGACAGGCCTGATTATCGGAAGCGAAGGAAAAGGAATGGCAAGGCTGCTCAAAGATAAATGCGACTTCCTCGTTTCCTTGCCGATGGTAGGAAAGGTTACCTCCTTGAACGCGTCCGTGGCAGCAAGTCTGCTTATGTATGAGGTTTACCGCAAACGACAGCCGGCAGGAGTATAAATAGCAATGGATATCTTGCTTGTAGATGGTTACAACATTATTGGCGCGTGGCCGGAGCTGAGAGTACTGAAGGATCAGGATCTTGCTCTGGCACGTGATATCCTTGTTTCAAAAATGGCGGAATACCAGGCTTATACAGGCTATCGCGTGTTGGTGGTGTTTGATGCCCACCTATCACAAGGCATTGAAACGAAATATAAAAACCATCGTGTGGAAGTCATCTATACTCGGGAAAATGAAACCGCAGACGAACGGATAGAAAAACTGGCAATCAGTCTCAGCGATATTCGCACCCAGATCCATGTTGCCACGTCCGATTTTACCGAGCAATGGGCAATATTCGGACAAGGAGCATTGAGAAAATCGGCCCGTGAGCTGTTGAATGAAACCAATGCCATAGAGAATCGAATAAAAAAGAAAGTAACAAATTTTACCAACGAAAAGCCCTCAAAACGTATTGAACTGAACACTGAACTTTCAGCAATTTTTGAAAAATGGCGCAGAGGGCAGCGATGAGTGGTTGACGGTCAAATTAAGCCTACTGTATAATATTTCTATCTACTGTTTCGGTCGGAGGGATAGGTGTGATAGTGAGCGACCCAAGAAAAACTAGCAGGGTATTGGAATTAATGGAAGATGAGCAGGTAGTCGAACACGTGCATTTAGGTGATAGTGAAGCGCTGGACTATTTAATCAACAAGTATAAAAACTTTGTAAGAGCGAAAGCTAGATCCTACTTTCTCATTGGTGCAGATCGCGAAGATATTGTGCAGGAAGGAATGATAGGCCTCTATAAGGCAATACGCGACTTCAGAGAGGACAAGCTTACCTCCTTCAAGGCGTTTGCCGAACTGTGCATTACAAGGCAGATCATTACAGCGATCAAGACAGCAACAAGACAAAAGCATATTCCACTTAATTCATACGTTTCACTGGACAAGCCTATATATGATGAGGAATCGGATCGTACGTTAATGGATGTGATTTCAGGTGCTAAAGTGATGGATCCTGAAGAACTGATCATTAACCAAGAGGAATTTGATGATATCGAAGTCAAAATGGCAGAGCTTTTAAGTGATCTCGAACGAAAGGTGCTGGTTCTCTATCTGGATGGAAGATCCTATCAGGAAATTTCAGAAGATTTAAACCGGCATGTGAAGTCAATCGATAATGCTTTGCAGCGGGTCAAAAGAAAGTTAGAGAGATACCTAGAATTAAGGGAGATTACGCTCTGATAAGTGTCCAACTCCATTTTTGGTACCGTTGACATCCATGTTACAGGTATGTTACATTTTTATGGACATCTATGTATGTGGTGGTGTACTCAATGCAGAGTAAATTGGTGCTTGCCTGTGCGCAGTGTGGTTCAAGGAACTACTCTACTGTAAAAGGGAAATCGCAAACTGGCGAGCGTTTGGAAATAAAGAAATTTTGTAAGGTTTGCAATGCTCATACCGTTCATCGGGAGACAAAATAGATAATAGTATTTATGGGGTTGGAGGTTACATGGATGCAACGTTTAACTAACTTCTTTCGTGGTGTAAACCGTGAAATGAAAAAGGTCTCTTGGCCTAAACGTAAGGAATTAACTCGCTATACAATCACAGTAGTAACTACCGTTGTTTTTGCAGCAGTGTTCTTTTATGTTGTAGATCTAGGGATTTCCGAGCTTATTCGTCTAGTAATACGATAAATTTCGCACTTATTCTTTTTGCACTTGAATAAGTCATGTTATATCATGGTATAATGTGATTAATACTGTTTACAAAAAAACCCGTCCAACGGGTTTTTTCATTTGGAGAAAAATAGGTAGGCTATATCATGTGAACAATATAGTCGTGTTTTTCAAGAAGATTCGAGTTTATATTAGCTTCTGTTACAATAATGATTGATACAACCTATGTGAATAGAAGTGTTTTACAATGACACTCCATTATTGATTAATTACATGGGGGATGTTTATTTTTAACCTTTGCCCCTGTTGGTTGTAGCGCAGGGGGTGAGACTCCTGCGGGAGCAGCGTGTCAAGGGAGACCCCACAGGCGCAAAGCGCCGAGGAGGCTCCCGAGGCCGCCCGCGGAAAGCGAACTCCCCTCGCTGCAACCAACAGGGTGTTTAGAGTCAAGATCTTAATCTCAAGGCAGCTTGGCTAATATGAATCAAGCAACAAAAAATAAAGATTAATGGGGAGGGACGGACAGTTAGTCCTTATACATGGAAAAAAGCTGGTACGTCGTTCATACTTATTCCGGTTACGAGAATAAAGTAAAAGCGAACTTAGAAAAAAGAGTAGAGTCTATGGGAATGCAGGACAAAATCTTCCGTGTTGTTGTTCCGGAAGAGGAAGAAACCGATATCAAGAACGGCAAGAAAAAAGTAACCAAGAAGAAAGTATTCCCAGGCTATGTACTTGTGGAAATCGTCATGACAGATGACTCCTGGTATGTGGTGCGTAATACTCCTGGTGTAACTGGATTCGTAGGATCGAGCGGTTCTGGCTCCAAACCTACCCCTCTATTGGATGACGAGATCCAATTCATTCTTAAGAGAATGGGGATGGCGGAGAAACAGATCGAGGTAGATTTCGAAATGAAAGAAACGGTACGCGTAAAAGAAGGTCCTTTCGCAAACTTCACTGGACATATCACTGAGATGGATAAAGATAAGCATAAAGTGAAAGTTCTTGTAAATATGTTCGGCCGTGAAACCCCTGTGGAGCTTGACTTTACACAGATCGAAAAATTATAATGTAAAAAAACTTGAAATAATTTCGTAAAAGTGATATTATTTCAAAGGTCAGTATGTCTCTCAAAAAGAGACTATTAATAAAAAAATATTCTTTATCTAATATATAAAGAATGAGTTGAGTGGGAGGGAGCAATCCCAGATACCACATCACGGACTTAAGGAGGTGTGTCTCGTGGCTAAAAAAGTAATCAAATTGGTAAAGCTACAAATTCCAGCAGCGAAAGCTAACCCAGCACCACCAGTTGGACCAGCACTAGGTCAAGCAGGTGTTAACATCATGGGTTTCTGTAAGGAGTTCAACGCTCGTACAGCGGACCAAGCTGGTCTTATTATCCCTGTTGAAATTACGGTTTTTGAAGACCGTTCATTTACATTTATTACGAAAACTCCACCTGCTGCAGTATTACTTAAAGTAGCAGCTGGTATCCAGTCTGGTTCTGGTGAACCAAACCGTAATAAAGTTGCAACAGTTAAGCGTGACAAAGTACGCGAGATTGCGGAAACGAAAATGCCAGACCTTAACGCTGCCAGTGTAGAAGCTGCAATGCGCATGGTTGAAGGTACTGCTCGTAGCATGGGTATCGTCATCGAAGACTAATCCATCGCTATTGATTTAACTGCTGTTCGGGGTTGCGGATTCGGTCTATTGCCAATTCGCAACCTTTATTCGTGGGAGGTTATTCCGCTAAAACCACATAAGGAGGACATTTAAAATGGCTAAAAGAGGTAAAAAGTACATCGAAGCTGCGAAACTTGTAGACCGTCAAACGGCTTACTCTGTAAACGAAGCTATCGAATTAGTTAAGAAAACAAACACCGCGAAGTTCGACGCTACTGTGGAAGTTGCATTCCGTCTTGGAGTTGACCCTCGTAAAAACGACCAACAAATCCGTGGAGCAGTAGTTCTACCTCACGGAACTGGTAAAACTCAAAAGGTTTTAGTGTTTGCTAAAGGCGAGAAAGCGAAAGAAGCGGAAGCTGCTGGAGCTGACTACGTTGGAGATGCGGATATGATTCAAAAGATCAGCCAAGGCTGGTTCGATTTTGATGTTATCGTAGCTACTCCTGACATGATGGGTGAAGTTGGTAAACTTGGTCGCGTATTAGGACCTAAAGGTTTAATGCCAAACCCTAAAACTGGTACTGTAACATTTGATGTAACGAAAGCTGTTAACGAAATCAAAGCTGGTAAAGTAGAATACCGCCTTGACAAATCCGGTAACATCCACGTTCCAATCGGTAAGATCTCTTTCGAAGATAACAAACTTGTTGAGAACTTCGGTACTATCTTTGAAACTTTACAAAAAGCTAAACCAGCTGCTGCTAAAGGTACATTCATGAAGAACGTAGCCGTTACTTCTACAATGGGCCCTGGCGTTAAAGTTGATACTTCTACTGTTGTAGCTGTAAAAAACTAACATATTGACATAAGCTAACCACGCGGTTATAATAATCGTTGTGTTTATAAAATAATATTGTTTGTACCGTAGACAGTAGGTGCTCATTAGAGCTTAATTTCCTACCGAGGTGTAGATTTTACGATAAAAGGCTTTATGCTTTTAAACTAAAATTTCTGCCTCCATGATACGTGGAGGCATTCTTTATGTACACCGGTCGGTATAAGTAGTAACCAACTATATAGGAGGTGTAACGATGAGCAAAGCAGTTGAAATGAAGAAGGAAATTGTTGGACAAATCGCTGATAAGTTCAAAGGATCTGTTTCTACAATCGTAGTTGACTACCGTGGACTTAACGTGGCAGAAGTAACAGAACTTCGTAAACAACTTCGTGAAGCAGGTGTTGAGTTCAAGGTTTACAAAAACTCTTTAACTCGCCGTGCGGCAGAAGCAGCGGAGATCACTGGACTTAACGATGCACTTACAGGACCAAACGCTATCGCATTCTCTACTGAAGATGTAGTAGCTCCTGCTAAAATTTTGAATGACTTCGCTAAAAAGCATGAAGCATTGGAAATCAAAGCTGGTGTAATCGAAGGAAACGTAGCTACTGTGGAAGAAGTGAAAGCTCTTGCTGAACTTCCATCCCGCGAAGGTCTACTTTCTATGTTGCTTAGCGTTCTTCAAGCTCCAATCCGCAACCTGGCTCTTGTTACAAAAGCAGTTGCAGAGCAAAAAGAAGAGCAAGGCGCTTAATTTTCATCTAGCAAGTTAAGTAAAGAAACAAAAAACCCATATATTATTAAGGAGGAAAATAACAATGACACACGAACAAATCATTGAAGCGGTTAAGAATATGACTGTTTTAGAATTAAACGACCTAGTAAAAGCAATCGAAGAAGAATTTGGTGTAACTGCTGCTGCTCCTGTAGCTGCTGCTGGTGTAGCTGCTGAAGCTGCTGCTGAGCAAACTGAATTCGACGTAATCCTAGCTAGCGCTGGCGGACAAAAAATCAAGGTTATCAAAGTAGTTCGCGAACTTACTGGTCTTGGTTTGAAAGAAGCGAAAGAATTAGTTGACAACGCTCCTAAAGCTCTTAAAGAAGGTATTGCTAAAGAAGAAGCTGAAGAAGTTAAAGCTAAACTTGAAGAAGTTGGAGCTTCTGTAGAAGTTAAGTAATTACAGGCTCTTAAGAAAGCTCGCTACCCGTTAGCGAGCTTTTTTTAAACTATCGAACTGCAAATAAAGGTTAGATAGTTTGCTTACTGTTTTTTTCAAACGTACTAACTATCATTTTAGCTACTACTTGAAGTAAGGAGAATGACTATGGCTTCAGATCATTATTTTACTAACAAACCATCCGTGGAAAGCAACAGACAACATTGGGATTATGAACTGAAAGGCCATAAGCTTTCCTTTATTACGGATGCTGGCGTCTTTTCAAAAAAAGAAGTGGATTTCGGATCGAAAGTTCTGATTGAAGCTTTTGCGGAGCCTGAAATTCCAGGAAATATACTGGATGTCGGATGCGGTTATGGTCCGATTGGTCTTTCGCTTGCCAAGACTTTTCCCGACCGACAAGTAGATATGATAGATATCAATGAGAGAGCTGTCGAACTGGCAAACGAAAATGCCGGAAGAAACGGTATCCAAAATGTTAACATCTTTTCTAGTAACATTTATGAAAAGGTAACTTCTACCGATTATGCAGCTATCCTTTCCAACCCGCCAATTCGTGCGGGGAAAAAAGTGGTGCATGAAATTTTGGAGAAAGCATTCGAGCATTTGGCTATAGGCGGCGAGCTGTGGATCGTCATCCAAAAAAAGCAAGGTGCACCATCGGCAATGGAGAAGCTGGAGTCATTATTTGAAGAAGTAGAAGTGGTTATGAAGAAAAAAGGCTACTATATAATTAGATCAAAAAAAGGTTGACGTTGGTTTTTTGTTGTGGTAGCATTGTTTAATGCCAATATGTATTTTTTTGAGCTATAATAATTTTATGTCAATTGCATGTATAAAATTAGTATGCTTGGAAAAGATAGTAAAATCAATAGAGCGAATGTAAAAAAATGTGGTTTTCTGTATTGAAACCATTTTTCTTTTTTAACATGGTAGTTTTCTGCTGTGTTGAAAAATTTTTTTGTTTGGCTTTAAGTGGTTTGTTCAAATAGGAGGATAAAAAGAGCAAAGAATTTCAAGGAAGCGAAGGTTCGAGCACCGGAGCGTATGATTGGTATACGTGAGGGGCGGAGAGGCAAGTTGACGAAGAAATTCTATAGCTTTTTTACCGGACTATTTGAACATCCTCTTTAATAACGCTTGATACGAGGGGTGAATGAGTTGACAGGTCAACTAGTTCAATATGGACGACACCGCCAACGCAGAAGTTATGCTCGCATTAGTGAAGTATTAGAATTACCAAATCTAATAGAAATTCAAACCTCTTCTTATCAATGGTTCCTTGATGAGGGTTTGAGAGAAATGTTTCATGATATTTCTCCTATTGAGGACTTCACTGGAAATCTATCGTTAGAATTCATCGACTATAGCTTAGGGGAACCTAAATATTCCGTTGAAGAATCAAAGGAAAGAGATGTTACATACTCAGCTCCTTTACGTGTGAAGGTTCGTCTCATTAACAAAGAAACTGGTGAAGTAAAAGACCAGGATGTATTTATGGGTGATTTTCCGTTAATGACGGATACAGGAACGTTTGTTATTAATGGAGCAGAACGTGTTATTGTATCTCAATTAGTACGTTCACCAAGTGTGTATTACAGCGGAAAAGTAGATAAAAATGGTAAAAAAGGCTTTTCGGCTACTGTTATTCCAAACCGTGGTGCATGGTTAGAGTATGAAACAGATGCAAAAGATGTTGTATATGTTCGTATTGATCGTACTCGTAAACTACCAGTAACGGTTCTTTTGCGTGCTCTTGGATTCGGATCCGACCAAGAAATCATTGATCTTCTTGGCGAAAACGAGTACCTTCGCAATACTTTAGATAAGGATAACACAGAAAGTTCTGAAAAGGCGTTACTAGAAATATACGAGCGTCTGCGCCCTGGTGAGCCACCAACGGTTGAAAACGCAAAAAGCTTATTGGAATCTAGATTTTTTGACCCTAAACGCTATGATTTAGCAAGTGTTGGAAGATACAAGATTAATAAAAAGCTTCATATTAAGAACAGACTTTTCAACCAGCGTATTGCTGAAACGCTAGTGGACCCTGAAACAGGGGAAATTATCGTTGAAAAGGGTACACTGTTAGATCGTAGAACATTAGATCGCATTCTACCTAACATTGAAGACGGTATCGGTCTGACTTCTTTCCACCCAGCAGGTGTTGTGGATGCCGAAGTTCCAATGCAGTCTATTAAGATATATGCGCCTAACGATGCAGAAGGCGAAAAAGAAATTCTGGTATTGGGAAATGGCTTTATTGAAGAAAAAGTAAAGCATATTGCTCCGGCAGACATTATCGCTTCTATCAGTTATTTCTTCAACCTTTTACATGGTGTCGGTGACACTGACGATATCGACCATTTAGGTAACCGTCGTTTGCGTTCTGTTGGAGAGCTTCTTCAAAATCAGTTCCGCATCGGTTTATCCAGAATGGAGCGTGTAGTTCGTGAAAGAATGTCCATCCAGGACACAAACACGATTACGCCTCAACAGCTGATCAATATCCGTCCTGTTATCGCATCCATTAAAGAGTTCTTTGGTAGCTCACAGCTTTCTCAGTTCATGGATCAAACCAATCCATTGGCTGAGTTAACGCATAAACGTAGATTATCTGCGCTTGGACCTGGTGGATTGACGCGTGAGCGTGCCGGCTTTGAAGTGCGTGACGTTCACTACTCCCACTATGGGCGTATGTGTCCGATCGAGACTCCAGAGGGACCAAACATTGGATTGATCAACTCCCTTTCTTCTTTTGCAAAAGTAAACAAGTTTGGATTCATTGAAACTCCTTACCGCAGGGTCGACCCTGAAAGTGGTAGAGTAACCAACCAAATTGATTACTTGACAGCAGATGAAGAGGACAACTATGTTGTTGCCCAAGCGAATGCTCGCTTAGGGGAAGATGGAACATTCCTGGATCAAAATGTTGTTGCCCGTTTCCGCGGGGAGAACACCGTTGTTATCAGCGAAAGAATCGACTATATGGATGTATCTCCTAAACAGGTTGTTTCCGCTGCGACAGCGTGTATTCCTTTCTTGGAGAATGATGACTCCAACCGTGCGCTCATGGGAGCGAACATGCAACGTCAAGCTGTACCATTAATGCAACCGGAATCACCGATTGTTGGTACAGGTATGGAGCACGTATCTGCAAGAGACTCAGGTGCAGCAGTAATATGTAAATATCCTGGTGTTGTAGAACGCGTTGAAGCCCGTGAAGTATGGGTTCGCCGTATGGAAGAAGTAGATGGGCAGCAGATTAAAGGAAACCTTGATAAGTACAGAATGCAAAAATTCATTCGTTCCAACCAAGGTACTTGCTATAATCAACGTCCAATCGTTTCTGTTGGCGATCAAGTTACAAAAGGTGAAATCCTTGCGGATGGTCCTTCCATGGAAAAAGGTGAGCTAGCGCTTGGCCGTAACGTAATGGTAGGGTTCATGACGTGGGATGGTTATAACTACGAGGATGCGATCATCATGAGTGAGCGTCTGGTTAAAGACGATGTTTACACTTCCATTCATATTGAAGAATATGAGTCGGAAGCACGTGATACAAAGCTTGGACCGGAAGAAATCACTCGCGATATTCCAAACGTAGGGGAAGAAGCCCTGAAGAACTTGGATGATCGCGGAATCATCAGAGTCGGTGCGGAAGTGAAAGATGGAGATCTTCTTGTAGGGAAAGTAACGCCTAAGGGTGTAACGGAACTTACTGCGGAAGAACGTCTATTGCACGCAATCTTCGGAGAGAAAGCAAGGGAAGTACGCGATACATCACTAAGAGTTCCTCACGGTGGCGGCGGTATTGTCCTTGATGTAAAAGTATTTAACCGTGAAGACGGAGATGAACTGCCACCAGGCGTTAACCAGCTTGTTCGTGCTTACATCGTTCAGAAGCGTAAAATTTCTGAAGGTGATAAAATGGCTGGACGCCATGGTAACAAAGGGGTAATCTCCCGTATCTTACCGGAAGAAGATATGCCTTACTTGCCGGATGGTACACCAATTGATATCATGCTAAACCCACTAGGGGTTCCTTCTCGTATGAATATCGGTCAGGTATTGGAGCTTCACTTGGGTATGGCAGCCAGAACACTTGGTATCCACGTTGCTTCCGCCGTATTTGATGGCGCGCGTGAAGAAGATGTTTGGAGCACTTTAGAAGAGGCTGGCATGGCAAGAGATGCAAAAACTGTCCTTTATGACGGAAGAACCGGTGAGCCGTTTGATAACCGTGTGTCTGTTGGTATCATGTACATGATCAAACTTGCCCACATGGTAGACGATAAGCTGCATGCCCGTTCAACTGGACCTTACTCTCTTGTTACACAGCAGCCACTTGGCGGTAAAGCGCAATTTGGTGGACAGCGTTTCGGGGAGATGGAAGTATGGGCGCTTGAGGCGTATGGTGCTGCTTATACACTTCAAGAGATCTTGACTGTTAAATCGGATGACGTGGTAGGACGTGTGAAAACGTACGAAGCGATTGTAAAAGGTGAAAATGTACCTGAACCTGGCGTTCCTGAATCTTTCAAAGTACTTATCAAAGAACTTCAAAGTTTGGGTATGGATGTTAAAATCCTATCCGGCGATGAGAAAGAAATTGAAATGAGAGACACGGAAGATGATGAAGAGCAATCTTCTGAAGGAATCTCTTTAGATTCAGAGCAAGTAGAAGCAGTAAAAGAAACTGTCGCTAAAGACTAATGACCAACAGGACTTTAAAGATAAGCATTTGGGTAGAACCTGTAGATTATAAGGGAGGTAGGCCCCTTGCTAGATGTTAACAATTTTGAGTATATGAAGATAGGCCTAGCTTCTCCGGATAAGATCAGATCTTGGTCTTTCGGAGAAGTGAAGAAGCCTGAAACAATCAACTATCGTACATTAAAGCCAGAAAAAGATGGGTTATTCTGCGAGCGTATCTTCGGTCCGACAAAGGACTGGGAATGTCACTGTGGTAAATACAAACGCGTCCGTTACAAGGGCGTTGTCTGTGACCGCTGTGGAGTGGAAGTAACAAGAGCGAAGGTTCGCCGTGAACGTATGGGTCACATCGAACTAGCTGCTCCTGTATCTCATATTTGGTATTTCAAAGGTATACCTAGCCGTATGGGACTAGTTCTTGACATGTCCCCGCGTGCATTGGAAGAAGTAATCTACTTTGCGTCCTATGTAGTAACGGAAACGGGAGATACTCCTTTAGAGAAGAAACAGCTTCTTTCTGAAAAAGAGTTCCGTGCTTACCGTGAAAAGTATGGCCAGACTTTCCAAGCATCCATGGGTGCTGAAGCGATTAAAAAGCTTCTTCATGACATCGATCTTGAAAAAGATGTAGAATCCTTGAAAGAGGAACTTAAAACTGCTCAAGGCCAACGCCGTACAAGAGCAATCAAACGTTTGGAAGTATTGGAATCCTTCAGGGGATCTGGAAATGAGCCATCTTGGATGATCCTTGATGTTCTGCCAGTCATTCCTCCTGAATTGCGTCCAATGGTTCAATTGGATGGTGGTCGTTTCGCGACTTCCGACTTGAACGATCTATACCGTCGTGTTATCAACCGCAACAATCGTTTAAAACGTTTGTTGGACCTCGGTGCTCCTAGCATCATCGTTCAAAACGAAAAACGTATGCTACAAGAAGCTGTTGATGCACTGATCGATAATGGCCGTCGCGGCCGTCCTGTAACCGGTCCTGGTAACAGACCGTTGAAATCTCTTTCTCATATGCTGAAAGGGAAACAAGGACGTTTCCGTCAGAACTTGTTGGGTAAACGTGTTGACTATTCTGGTCGTTCCGTTATCGTAGTAGGTCCTAACTTGAAAATGTACCAATGTGGTTTACCAAAGGAAATGGCTCTTGAGCTATTCAAACCATTCGTAATGAAAGAGCTTGTTGAACGTGGCCTTGCGCATAACATCAAGAGTGCGAAACGCAAGATCGAACGCGTACAGCCAGAGGTTTGGGACGTATTGGAATCTGTAATCAGAGAGCATCCGGTATTACTGAACCGCGCACCAACCCTTCACAGACTAGGTATTCAAGCATTTGAACCTACACTTGTGGAAGGTCGTGCAATCCGTCTTCATCCACTAGTATGTACTGCATACAATGCGGACTTTGATGGTGACCAAATGGCGGTTCACGTTCCACTTTCTGCTGAAGCTCAGGCTGAGGCGCGCATTCTTATGCTTGCTGCCCAGAACATCCTTAACCCTAAGGATGGAAAGCCTGTAGTAACTCCTTCGCAGGATATGGTACTTGGTAACTACTACTTAACATTAGAGCGTGAAAATGCAGTTGGAGAAGGAATGGTATTCAAGGATACTAACGAAGCGTTGATCGCTTATGCAAATGGCTATGTTCACTTGCATACTCGTGTTGCGGTTCATGCAGGATCCCTGGATAACGAAACCTTCACACCTGAACAAAAACAGAAGCTTCTTATTACAACTGTCGGGAAAATGATCTTCAATGAGATTTTACCGCCATCTTTCCCTTACATCAACGAACCGACAAAGCATAATCTTGAGGTGAACACTCCGGACAAATACTTTGTTGAAAAGGGAGCGAATGTAAAAGAAGCGATTCAACAACAAGAACTTATCGATCCATTTAAGAAGAAAATTCTTGGTAATATCATCGCTGAAGTATTCAAGCGTTTCAAAATCACAGAAACGTCCAAAATGCTTGACCGCATGAAAAACCTTGGATTCCGTTATTCTACCAAGGCCGGTATTACGGTTGGTGTAGCTGATATCGTGGTTCTTAAAGAGAAAGAAGAAATCTTGGTTGAAGCACAAACGAAAGTAGATACAGTTCTTAAACAGTTCCGTCGCGGACTTATCACAGAAGAAGAGCGCTATGATCGCGTAATTTCCATCTGGAGTGCTGCGAAGGATGTAATACAGAACAAACTGATGCAATCCTTGCCACGATTGAATCACATCTTCATGATGAGTGATTCAGGAGCCCGTGGTAACGCATCTAACTTTACACAATTGGCAGGTATGCGTGGACTGATGGCCAACCCGTCTGGACGTATCATTGAACTTCCGATCAAATCAAGTTTCCGTGAAGGTCTGACGGTATTGGAATACTTCATCTCCACACATGGTGCGCGTAAAGGTCTTGCCGATACTGCACTGAAAACTGCCGATTCCGGTTACCTGACTCGTCGTCTGGTTGACGTTGCACAAGATGTTATCGTCCGCGAGATTGATTGTGGAACAGATCGTGGGTTACACATCTCATCTCTGAAAGATGGTACAGAGGTAGTAGAAAAGTTAGAAGAGCGCCTAATTGGTCGTTATGCTAGAAAAGCTGTCAAACACCCGGAAACTGGTGAAGTTCTTGTAGCGGAAAACGATTTGATTACGGAGGATATCGCAACAATCATCGTGGAAGCAGGCGTGGAAGATGTTACGATCCGCTCTGTATTCACTTGTAATACTCGCCATGGTGTATGTAAGAAATGTTACGGCCGCAATCTGGCAACTGGTTTAGAGGTAGAAGTGGGAGAAGCTGTAGGTATTATCGCTGCTCAATCTATCGGTGAGCCAGGAACTCAGTTAACGATGCGTACTTTCCATACAGGTGGGGTTGCTGGAGACGATATTACACAAGGTTTACCGCGTATCCAGGAAATTTTCGAAGCGCGTAATCCGAAAGGTCAAGCGGTCATTTCTGAAATTGATGGTGTTGTTACTGCTATCAACGAAGGAAAAGATCGTCAGCAAGAAATCACTGTACAAGGTGAAGTGGAAACGAGAAACTACACAGTACCATATACTGCCCGCCTAAAAGTAGGGGTTAATGCTGAAGTGCTACGTGGCCAGGAACTTACAGAAGGTTCCATTGACCCGAAAGAGTTGCTGAAAGTAAAAGATATGGTTTCTGTCCAGGAGTATCTACTGCTTGAAGTTCAAAAAGTATACCGTATGCAAGGGGTAGAAATTGGAGATAAACACGTTGAGGTTATGGTTCGTCAAATGTTGCGTAAAGTACGTGTCATTGACGCTGGTGATACGGATGTACTGCCAGGAACCCTGCTTGATGTCCACCAATTCACTGATGCAAACGAGCGTGTGCTGATTGAAGGCAAAACACCTGCAATCGGTCGTCCGGTCCTACTGGGTATTACCAAGGCATCTCTGGAAACCGATTCGTTCTTGTCTGCTGCATCTTTCCAAGAAACAACAAGAGTCTTAACAGACGCTGCAATCAAAGGAAAGCGCGATGAGCTACTAGGATTAAAAGAGAATGTTATCATCGGTAAACTAGTTCCAGCTGGTACTGGTATGAACCGTTACCGTAAATTCGATCTGACGAAAGAAGTCGGCAAAGAAGAACCTGTAACGGTAGAATAATTGGGAGATTGTCGGGGCAACCCGACAATCTTTTCAATGTTATTCAAGAAACGGGTTGACATCTAAAAACAGAGATGGTACTATAGCAAAGGTGCTTATATAACCTGTTGCTTTGGAGGATATCAATGTCTTATGAAAAAGTGATACAGGCAAACACCTTCATTGTTGGTACTAAACAAACAGTGAAGGCGCTGAAATCCGGAACAGTAAAAGAGGTTGTCATTGCGGAGGATGCCGATGTGATAGTAACACAGAAGGTTGTCCAGACTGCAAAGGAACACAATATTCCAATCGTGAAGGTTGACTCGATGAAAAAACTCGGGAAGGCTTGCGGGATTGAAGTAGGTGCCTCGGCTGTTGCGATCATTCAATAAAAACTGTTTTTGTGAGTATAGATTCGCAAAGACTTTGTTTTTTGCCTTAAAATGAACCACCTGGATATGTGGTCTTAAAACATGAGGAAGGAGGAAAAATAAATGCCTACTATTAACCAGTTAGTACGTAAAGGTCGTACAAGCAAAGTTGTAAAGTCTAAATCACCAGCTTTAAACAAAGGTTATAACAGTTTCAAGAAGGCGCAGACTGATGTGTCTTCTCCTCAAAAACGTGGTGTATGTACTCGTGTTGGTACAATGACTCCGAAGAAACCGAACTCCGCATTGCGTAAATATGCTCGTGTTCGTTTAACAAATCAAATTGAGGTAACTGCTTATATCCCTGGTATCGGTCACAACCTACAGGAGCATAGCGTAGTTTTAATCCGCGGCGGTCGTGTAAAAGACTTACCGGGAGTACGTTATCACATCGTACGTGGAGCACTTGACACTGCGGGAGTTAACAACCGTATGCAAGGTCGTTCTAAGTACGGAACTAAGAGACCAAAAGCGCCTAAGAAATAATAGAATACGAATTGCTTAACATTAAGTTATGCGAAAGGAGGATATTAATATGCCACGTAAAGGCCCTGTTGCAAAAAGAGACGTATTACCAGATCCGTTATATAACTCCAAGTTAGTAACTCGTCTTGTAAACAAATTAATGATCGATGGTAAGAGAGGAAAATCTCAAGCTATCATCTATAATGCATTCAAACTAGTTGGTGAGCGTTCCGGACAAGAACCTATGGAAGTGTTCGAACAAGCGATGAAAAACATCATGCCTGTTCTTGAAGTTAGAGCACGCCGTGTAGGTGGAGCGAACTACCAAGTACCTGTAGAGGTGCGCCCAGATCGTCGTACTACTCTTGGACTACGTTACCTAGTTAACTACTCTCGTCTTCGTGGAGAGAAAACGATGGAAGAGCGTTTAGCTAACGAAATCCTAGATGCAGCGAACAACGCTGGAGCATCAGTTAAAAAGCGTGAAGATATGCACAAAATGGCAGAAGCGAACAAAGCGTTTGCTCACTACCGTTGGTAAAATCACATATTATCTAGAGCTGTTAAGACAAGTACTTAACAGCTTTAGGTATAAACAACAAAATTTCGATACTTAGGAAGGAGAAATACCATATGGCAAGAGAGTTCTCCTTAGATAAGACACGTAATATCGGTATCATGGCTCACATTGATGCTGGTAAAACAACTACAACTGAGCGTGTTTTGTTCTACACAGGACGTATTCACAAAATCGGTGAAACTCATGAGGGTGCATCTCAAATGGACTGGATGGAGCAGGAGCAAGAGCGTGGAATCACGATCACATCTGCTGCGACAACAGCTCAATGGAAAGGCCACCGCGTAAACATTATCGATACACCTGGACACGTAGACTTCACAGTTGAAGTAGAACGTTCCCTTCGTGTACTTGATGGTGCGGTAGCAGTTCTTGACGCACAATCCGGTGTTGAGCCTCAAACAGAGACAGTTTGGCGCCAAGCGACAACTTATGGTGTACCACGTATCGTGTTCGTCAACAAAATGGACAAGATCGGTGCAGACTTCATTTACTCTGTAGGTACAATCCATGACCGCCTTCAAGCTAACGCTCATCCAATTCAACTTCCTATCGGAGCTGAAGATGAGTTTGAAGGTATCATCGACCTTGTAGAAATGGTTGCTTACTTCTACGAAGACGATTTAGGTACTCGTTCTGAAGCAAAAGAAATCCCGGCTGAGTACAAAGACCAAGCAGACGAATATCGTCAACGCTTAGTTGAAGCAGTAGCAGAATTGGATGAAGAATTAATGATGAAGTACTTAGAAGGTGAAGAGCTTACAACTGAAGAGTTAAAAGCGACTATCCGAAAAGGTACTTGTGACGTTGAATTCTACCCAGTAATCTGTGGTTCTGCATTCAAAAACAAAGGTGTTCAATTAATGCTTGATGCTGTAATTGACTACCTACCAGCTCCAACAGACGTTCCAGCAATCAAAGGAACTTTACCGGATTCTGATGAAGAGGTAGCTCTTGAATCTTCCGATAATGGCCCATTTGCTGCTTTAGCGTTCAAAGTTATGACTGACCCTTATGTTGGGAAGCTAACGTTCTTCCGTGTGTACTCAGGTTCACTTAACTCCGGATCTTACGTTATCAACTCTACAAAAGGTAAGCGTGAGCGTGTAGGACGTATCCTTCAAATGCACGCAAACAGCCGTGAAGAGATTCCAGTAGTTTATGCTGGTGACATCGCTGCTGCTGTAGGATTAAAGGACACTACTACTGGTGATACGTTATGTGACGATAAGCACCAAGTAATCCTTGAGTCCATGGAGTTCCCTGAGCCGGTTATCCAATTATCCGTTGAGCCTAAATCCAAGGCCGACCAAGATAAGATGACTACTGCGCTTCAAAAACTTCAAGAGGAAGATCCTACTTTCCGTGCGCATACTGACCAGGAAACTGGACAAACAATCATCGCTGGTATGGGTGAGCTTCACCTTGATATCCTGGTTGATCGTATGAGACGTGAATTCAAAGTAGAAGCAAACGTTGGTGCTCCTCAAGTAGCATACCGTGAAACGTTCCGTGGATCTGCAAGAGTTGAGGGTAAATTTGCTCGTCAATCTGGTGGTCGCGGTCAATTCGGACACGTTTGGATCGAATTCGAACCAAACGAAGAAGGAAAAGGCTTCGAATTTGAAAACAAAATCGTAGGTGGAGTAGTTCCTCGTGAATACGTACCTGCTGTTCAAGCTGGTCTTGAAGATTCCATGAAAAACGGAGTTCTTGCTGGTTACCCTCTAATCGATGTTAAAGCTGCATTGGTTGACGGTTCTTACCATGATGTTGACTCCTCTGAGATGGCGTTTAAAGTAGCTGCTTCCCTAGCTCTTAAAAACGCAGTATCAAAATGTAGCCCAGTAATTCTTGAGCCGGTTATGAGAGTAGAAGTTGTAACTCCGGAAGAATACATGGGAGACATCATGGGTGGTATCACTTCCCGTCGTGGACGCGTTGAAGGTATGGAAGCTCGCGGTAACGCTCAAGTTGTTCGCGCTATGGTTCCACTATCTGAAATGTTCGGTTATGCAACATCCCTACGTTCTAACACACAAGGACGCGGAGTGTTCACAATGCATTTCGATCACTACGAAGAAGTACCAAAATCGATTTCTGAAGAAATCATCAAAAAAAATAAAGGTGAATAATTGATTTTCACCTGATCTTGTTTTATAAATAGTATGTAGGTTAATAAGTGGTCATCACTTGTTAATGTCTCATATAAAAATAAAAAACTAATGAAACTCTAAGGAGGATATTCTAATGGGTAAAGAGAAATTCGATAGATCCAAAACGCATGCTAATATCGGTACAATCGGACACGTTGACCATGGTAAAACAACTTTAACAGCTGCAATCACAACTGTACTTGCAAAGCGCAGTGGTAAAGGTGCTGCAATGGCTTATGACATGATCGACGCGGCTCCAGAAGAAAGAGAGCGTGGAATCACTATTTCTACAGCTCACGTTGAGTACGAAACTGAAAACCGTCACTATGCACACGTTGACTGCCCAGGACATGCTGACTATGTTAAAAACATGATCACTGGTGCTGCTCAAATGGACGGCGGAATCCTAGTAGTATCTGCTGCTGATGGTCCAATGCCACAAACTCGTGAGCACATCCTTCTTTCTCGTCAAGTTGGTGTACCTCACCTAGTTGTATTCTTAAACAAATGTGACATGGTTGACGACGAAGAATTACTAGAATTAGTTGAAATGGAAGTTCGTGACCTTCTTTCTGAGTACGATTTCCCTGGAGACGATGTTCCTGTAATCAAAGGTTCTGCACTTAAAGCTCTTGAAGGAGATGCTGAGTGGGAAGAAAGAATCGTTGAGCTTATGGCTGCAGTTGATGAGTACATCCCAACACCAGCTCGTGACACTGAAAAGCCATTCATGATGCCAGTTGAGGACGTGTTCTCTATCACTGGACGTGGAACAGTTGCTACTGGACGTGTTGAGCGTGGACAAGTTAAAGTTGGTGACACTATCGCAATCATCGGTTTAACTGAAGAGCCTAAATCTACTACTGTAACTGGAGTAGAAATGTTCCGTAAGCTTCTTGACTATGCTGAAGCTGGAGACAACATCGGTGCACTTCTTCGTGGGGTTGCTCGTGACGATATCCAACGTGGACAAGTATTGGCTAAGCCTGGTACTATCACTCCACACACAAAATTCAAAGCTGAAGTTTACGTATTATCTAAAGAAGAGGGTGGACGTCACACTCCATTCTTCACAAACTACCGTCCTCAGTTCTACTTCCGTACAACTGACGTAACTGGTATTTGTAACCTACCTGAAGGCGTAGAAATGGTTATGCCTGGTGACAACATCGAAATGACAGTTGAGCTTATCGCTCCAATCGCGATCGAAGAAGGAACTAAGTTCTCTATTCGTGAAGGTGGACGTACAGTAGGCGCTGGCGTAGTTGCTACTATCCAAGAGTAATTCTTGACCTGAATAGATCTTATAAAAACCGGCATCCCTTTGGGGTGCCGGTTTTTTGGTGCGCTCGGCATGGGTGCAATCTATAGGGTGCAAGTCCCGAACTGTGAAGACAGAAGTAACAGTTAGCTTAACGCAAGGGTGTCCACGGCGACGTGGAATCTGAAGGAAGCGGGCGGCAAACTTCCGGTCTGAGGAACACGAACTTCATATAAGGCTAGGTATTATTGGATGAGTTTGCCAAACAAAACAAAGTCCTTTCTGTCAAAGGTGATACAAAGTAAATGAAGCAGATAGATGGAAGGAAAGATTGCATCCTTACCCGGGGAGATCTGACTGAAACGCCAAGCACACTTGGTAACCTGTCTAGCGATAGACAGTTGAACAGTCAGAAGTCAGCAGACGTCATAGTACCTTACTTACTCGAGAAAGTAAGGGAAGGACTGAACAATTAAAGAAGAACGAGAACTATGCGTACAATTCTTGTGCTGAAGCAGACAATCTCTTAGGAGACCTACTTGGAAGAGGAAGTGGTGTATCCCACGGGGGATTCCAAGAGGGTGGAGCAAGAATAACACAAATAGACCACTCGTCCGCGTGGAAAGGAAATATCTTATGTTAATGGATAGGTTACTGTCACGGGAAAACTTAATAGAAGCACTTAAACGTGTGGAAAGAAACAAAGGAGGCTATGGGGTTGACGAAATGTCCGTAACATCCCTACGAAGACATCTCGTTGATAACTGGGACTCTCTTTGTCAATCGCTAAGGAATGGAACCTATAAACCGAGTCCTGTCCGTCGAGTCGAAATCCCGAAACCGAACGGTGGGGTCCGTTTACTAGGAATACCTACTGTGACAGACCGATTCATCCAACAGGCAATCGCTCAGGTACTGACTCCTATCTTTGACCCTTCCTTTTCTGAACATAGCTATGGCTTCCGACCAAATAGAAGAGGACATGACGCCGTTCGGAAAGCAAAAGGGTTTATGAAAGAAGGAAACAGGTGGGTGGTTGATATAGACCTTGAGAAATTCTTTGACAAAGTAAATCATGACAAGCTAATGGGGATACTGGCTCCTAAAGTTGAAGACCGGACGGTCCTAAAGCTAATTAGAAGGTATCTTCAAGCTGGAATTATGATTAACGGTGTAGTACATGAAGTAGAAAAAGGGACCCCTCAAGGTGGTCCGCTAAGTCCACTTCTCTCTAACATCCTCTTGGATAAACTCGATAAAGAGCTTGAATCAAGAGGCCATAACTTCGTTCGATATGCGGATGATTGTAACATTTATGTTCAGTCCAAGAAGGCAGGAGAAAGAGTTATGAACTCCATTTCTGAGTTTATCGAAAAGAAGCTGAAACTTAAAGTGAATCGAGAGAAATCAGCAGTGGACCGTCCTTGGAAACGTAAATTCCTTGGCTTTAGCTTCACTTATCATTATGAACCTAAGGTTCGGATAGCAAACGAGAGTATCAAACGACTTAAAGCTAAAGTAAGACTACTCACATCTCGTTCTAAACCAATCCCAATGGAAGTGAGAATTAAGAAATTAAACCAATACCTAGTAGGTTGGTGCAGCTATTTTTCTCTCGCAGATACACCGAGCAAATTCAAAGAATTTGATAAATGGATAAGAAGACGACTTCGAATGATTGTATGGAAAGAATGGAAGAACTCAAAGACCAGAGTGAGAAAGTTAAAAGGTTTAGGGGCTATTCCTTCCAAAGCATACGAATGGGGTAACTCTAGGAAGAAGTATTGGAGAATTTCAAGCAGTCCAATCCTACACAAAACCCTTGGGAACTCCTACTGGATTTCCCAAGGGCTCAAAAGTCTATATGCAAGATATCAGAGTTTACGTCAACTTTAATTGAACCGCCGTATACCGAACGGTACGTACGGTGGTGTGAGAGGTCGGGGGTTAGTCACCCCCTCCTACTCGATTCTATGTATGTCAAACAAATTATTAATCAGGGATTTTAAAGTGAAAGTTTATGTATCATCCTTTATAGAGACACATAATGAATTTCCATTCTCCCCCTGTTGATTGGAGTGCAAGTGGTGAGACTCCTGCGGAAGCAGCGTGTCGAGGGAGACCCCACAGGCGCAAAGCGCCGAGGAGGCTCCAGAGACCGCCCGCGGAAAGCGAGCCACTGGAACGGAAATCAACAGGGGACTTAGTAAGAAACGAAAAATAACTTAGATCCAGAGTTCAAACAAAAACGACTTTCTTCTATATAAATAAACACAATATAACGATGATGTATAACTACCAACCATACTGGAAAAAACTGAAATGAATAATTCTTACAGTCCATGTTGCAATAAACTCAACTTCTCGTTATAATATGAAAAGTGCTCAGAGATTTTATATGAAATATAGTTGCATTGTCTATTTGTTAGATGTATAATAGATAATGTTGGTCTTTGACTGCGATGATGTGAAAGGTTGCTGGCACACCCGGCCGCTTTGCCATGGCGAGTGTGACAGGTTAATTTTCACGGAGAATGTCTATCAATAATATAGGCGAAAAAAGGAGGGAAAAATAATGGCAAAAGAAAAGATTCGCATTCGTTTAAAAGCTTATGATCACAGAATTCTAGATCAATCTTCTGAGAAGATCGTTGAAACTGCAAAACGTTCAGGTGCTACTGTTTCTGGTCCAATTCCGTTACCGACGGAAAGATCTGTATACACTATCTTACGTGCGGTACACAAATATAAAGATTCTCGTGAGCAATTCGAAATGCGCACTCATAAGCGCTTAATCGATATCATTAACCCAACACCACAAACGGTTGATAGCTTAATGCGTTTAGATCTTCCATCTGGTGTGGACATCGAAATCAAGCTTTAATCAATAAATACTTAATTAATCAGGAGGTGTGACTAATGACCAAAGGAATCTTAGGAAAAAAGATAGGTATGACTCAAGTTTTTGCTGCAAACGGCGATCTTATCCCTGTAACAGTAATCGAAGCTACTCCAAACGTAGTGCTTCAAGTTAAAACTGTTGAAACAGACGGTTATGAAGCAGTTCAAATCGGTTTTGCTGACAAGCGTGATAAATTAGCGAACAAGCCTGAAAAAGGACATGTTGCTAAAGCTAACACAGCACCTAAGCGCTTCATTCGTGAAATCAATGGAGTAGACTTAGGAACTTACGAAGTTGGTCAGGAAGTCAAAGTTGATATTTTCGCAGAAGGCGATGTAGTTGATGTAACAGGAATCTCAAAGGGTAAAGGTTTCCAAGGCTCAATCAAGCGCCACGGACAATCACGCGGCCCAATGACTCACGGTTCTCGTTATCACCGTCGTCCTGGTTCTATGGGACCTGTTGCTCCAAACCGTGTATTCAAAGGTAAACTTTTACCTGGACGTATGGGTGGAGAGCGCATTACTATCCAGAACCTTGAGATTGTGAAAGTAGACACAGAACGTAACCTATTATTAGTAAAAGGTAACGTACCTGGTCCTAGAAAAGCATTGATCACAATTAAAAGTGCGGTAAAAGCAAACTAATTGTTTAGGAAAGGAGGAACTACAAATGCCTAAAGTAGCATTATACAATCAAACTGGCGCTAGTGTCGGTGAAATTGAATTAGCAGATGCTGTGTTCGGTATTGAGCCAAACAACAGCGTATTGTTCGATGCGATCGTTATGCAAAGAGCATCTCAACGTCAAGGTAATGCAAAAGTAAAAGGACGCTCTGAAGTAGCAGGTGGTGGACGTAAGCCATGGCGCCAAAAAGGTACCGGCCGTGCTCGTCAAGGATCCATCCGCTCTCCACAATGGCGTGGTGGTGGTATCGTATTCGGTCCTACACCAAGAAGCTATAGCTACAAACTTCCTAAGAAAGTTCGTCGCTTAGCTATCAAATCCGCTTTATCTTCTAAAGTGTTAGAAAATGAATTGTTAGTATTAGAAGGATTGGCTTTTGATGCACCAAAAACAAAAGAAATGACTTCTGTACTTAAAGGTTTAGAAATCACTCGTAAAGCGTTAATCGTAACAGCTGACGACAGCGAAAACGTTGCTTTATCTGCTCGTAATATCCCTGGAGTAACTGTTGTTACTGTAAGTGGTGTGAACGTATTAGACGTTGTAAACCATGACAAAGTAATCTTTACGAAAGACGCTGTTCAAAAATTAGAGGAGGTGCTTGCATAATGAGAGATCATCGTGATGTTCTTAAGCGCCCCGTGATTACTGAGCGTTCTACTGATTTAATGACAGAAAAGAAATATACATTTGAAGTTGATGTTAGAGCTAACAAGACTGAAGTTAAAGATGCTGTTGAAGCGATCTTTGGCGTAACTGTCGAGAAAGTAAACATCATGAACTACAAAGGTAAATTCCGTCGTGTAGGTCGTCATAGCGGATTAACTAACCGTCGTAGAAAAGCTATTGTAACATTAAAAGAAAATAGCAAAGAAATCGAATTCTTCGAGGTTTAATACAAAAAAACATCATTGAAAAGGAGGGAACATGATGGCGATTAAAAAATACAAACCAACCACCAACGGACGTCGTGGCATGACAGTTTCTGATTTTGCTGAGATCACTACAGACAAACCAGAAAAAAGTTTGCTTGCACCGTTGCACAGAAAAGGTGGTCGTAATAACCAAGGTAAATTGACTGTACGTCACCAAGGTGGTGGACACAAACGTCAATACCGCGTCATCGACTTCAAACGTGATAAAGATGGTATACCAGGACGCGTTGCTACAATTGAGTATGATCCAAACCGTTCCGCCAATATCGCGTTAATCAACTATGCAGATGGGGAAAAGCGCTACATTCTAGCTCCTAAGAACTTAGAAGTAGGAATGACAGTAACGTCTGGCCCTGAAGCTGATATCAAAGTGGGTAATGCACTACCACTAATCAACATCCCAGTAGGTACTGTAATCCACAACATCGAATTAAAACCAGGTAAAGGTGGACAATTAGTTCGCTCTGCAGGTACATCTGCTCAAGTACTTGGTAAAGAAGGAAAATACGTACTTGTACGTTTAACTTCCGGTGAAACTCGCATGATCCTTTCCACTTGCCGCGCTTCTGTAGGTCAAGTTGGTAACGAACAGCATGAACTTATCAACATTGGTAAAGCAGGACGTTCTCGTTGGATGGGTATTCGCCCAACTGTACGTGGTTCTGTAATGAACCCTAACGATCACCCACACGGTGGTGGTGAAGGACGTTCACCAATCGGACGTAAGTCACCTATGACTCCTTGGGGTAAACCAACTCTTGGTTACAAAACTCGCAAGAAGAAAAACAAGTCTGACAAATTTATCGTTCGTCGTCGTAAAAAATAACGGGGTTGTACTACGGTTCATAAGGGCCGTAGAGCAATCACGAAGGGAGGTTTCCACATGGGTCGCAGCTTGAAAAAAGGGCCTTTTGTAGATGATCATTTAATGACAAAGATTGAAAAGTTAAATGAAACTGAGGGTAAACAAGTCGTAAAAACTTGGTCTCGTCGTTCTACTATTTTCCCACAATTTATCGGACATACAATTGCTGTATATGATGGCCGTAAACACGTACCAGTATATGTGACAGAAGACATGGTAGGTCATAAGCTTGGAGAATTCGCTCCATCTCGTACTTACAAAGGTCACGCAAATGATGATAAGAAAACAAAACGCTAATTAGAGAGGAGGCTTTTACATGCAAGCTAAAGCTGTTGCAAGAACAGTTCGTATTGCTCCTCGTAAAGCTCGTCTAGTTATGGATTTAATTCGAGGCAAGCAAGTAGGCGAAGCAATAGCCATTTTGACATTAACTCCAAAGGCTGCTTCACCAGTAATCGAAAAAGTTCTCAAGTCCGCTATTGCTAACGCAGAGCACAATTTTGAAATGGACGCAAACACCCTGATCGTTACTGAGGCATACGTGAATGAAGGACCAACTTTAAAACGTTTCCGCCCTCGTGCAATGGGTCGTGCGAGTCAAATAAACAAACGCACTAGCCACATTACAATCGTGGTATCAGAAAAGAAGGAGGGATAATCAGTGGGTCAAAAGGTAAATCCTATCGGTCTTCGTGTTGGTATCATTCGTGACTGGGAGTCCAAATGGTACGCAGGAAAAGATTATGCTAACCTGCTTCATGAAGATATCAAAGTTCGTGAATATATCGCAAAACGTCTGAATGACGCTTCTGTATCTAAAGTAGAAATCGAACGTGCTGCAAACCGCTTGAACGTTACTGTTCACACTGCTAAACCAGGAATGGTTATCGGTAAAGGTGGTACTGAAGTTGAAGCACTTCGTAAAGCGTTGAACCAATTAACTGGTAAACGTGTACACATCAACATCCTTGAAATTAAGAGAGCTGATCTTGACGCTAAATTAGTAGCTGAAAACATCGCTCGTCAATTAGAAAACCGTGTATCTTTCCGTCGTGCTCAAAAGCAATCACTTCAACGTGCAATGCGCGCAGGTGCGAAAGGTATTAAAACGATGGTTTCTGGTCGCCTAGGCGGAGCAGATATCGCTCGTTCTGAACATTATAGTGAGGGTACAGTTCCACTTCATACTCTTCGCGCTGATATTGACTATGGTACAGCAGAAGCTGATACAACTTACGGTAAATTAGGTGTGAAAGTTTGGATCTACCGTGGAGAGGTCCTTCCTACGAAGAAGAAAACTGAGGAAGGAGGAAAATAATTATGTTATTACCAAAACGCGTAAAATATCGCCGCGAACATCGTGGAAAAATGCGTGGTAAAGCGAAAGGCGGTACTGAGGTACACTTCGGAGAGTTTGGATTACAATCTCTAGAAGCATCTTGGATTACTAACCGTCAAATCGAAGCAGCACGTCGTGCGATGACTCGTTATATGAAACGTGGCGGTAAAGTTTGGATTAAAATTTTCCCTTCAAAACCATACACTGCAAAGCCTCTAGAGGTCCGAATGGGTTCCGGTAAAGGTGCTCCAGAAGGATGGGTAGCAGTTGTTAAACCTGGAAAGGTTATGTTTGAAATTTCAGGTGTATCTGAGGAAATTGCACGTGAAGCATTACGTTTAGCTGCGCACAAGCTACCAGTTAAATGTAAGTTCGTTAAACGTGAAGAAATTGGTGGTGAAACTAATGAAAGCTAATGAACTACGCGACTTAACCACTGCCGAGATTGAACAAAAAGTGAAATCTTTAAAAGAAGAGTTATTCAACCTACGCTTTCAATTAGCGACTGGTCAATTAGAAAACACTGCTCGTATTCGCGAAGTGCGTAAGTCAATCGCTCGTATGAAAACAGTAGTTCGCGAGAGAGAGATCGCTTCTAACAAATAATTAAGAGGAGGTTCGCGAAAATGAGTGAACGTAACCAACGTAAAGTTTACACTGGGCGTGTTGTTTCCGACAAAATGGATAAAACAATCACAGTACTAGTTGAAACTTACAAAACTCACACACTCTACGGCAAACGTGTTAAGTACTCTAAAAAGTACAAAGCGCATGATGAAACTGGCGCAGCTAAGACTGGCGATATCGTTAAGATCATGGAGACACGTCCGTTATCTTCAACAAAGCGTTTCCGTTTAGTAGAAGTAGTAGAGAAAGCTGTAATTATCTAATATTTAAGTTCGGATAGTAATTCCGAAGGGAGGTACCATGCATGATTCAACAAGAATCTCGTTTAAAAGTTGCTGATAACTCAGGTGCTCGTGAAGTACTGGCAATTAAAGTATTGGGTGGATCTGGTCGTCGTTACGCGAACATTGGTGATGTTATTGTTTGTACAGTGAAACAAGCAACACCAGGAGGCGTTGTTAAAAAAGGTGACGTAGTGAAAGCTGTAGTAGTTCGTACTAAACGTGGAGTTCGTCGTAATGACGGTTCATATATCCGTTTTGATGAGAACGCATGCGTAATTATCAAAGATGATAAGAGCCCTCGTGGAACTCGTATCTTCGGACCAGTTGCACGTGAATTACGTGATAACAACTACATGAAGATTGTATCTTTAGCTCCAGAAGTACTTTAATATAAGAAATGAATGTGTCAAGGAGGTGCGAAAGGATGCATGTAAAAAAAGGTGATAAAGTTGTAGTTATCTCTGGTAAGGATAAAGGTAAACAAGGAGTGATCCTTGAATCTTTTCCTAAGAAAGACCGTGTTCTTGTAGAAGGTATTAACATCGTGAAAAAGCATGCTAAACCATCACAAGAAAACCCTCAAGGTGGAATCATCAACCGTGAGGCGCCTATTCATGTATCAAACGTTATGCCTTTAGATCCGAAATCCGGTGAACCTACTCGTGTAGGATACAAGGTAGTTGACGGTAAAAAAGTACGTGTTGCAACAAAATCAGGTGAACAATTAGATAAATAGACTTTTGAAGAAAGGAGGTACTTTTGATGAACCGCCTAAAAGAAAAGTATCAAAGCGAAATTATTCCTGCTCTAATGGGCAAGTTTAACTATAAATCTGTGATGCAAGCTCCAAAGCTTGAGAAAATCGTTATCAACATGGGTGTTGGTGATGCAGTTGCCAACTCCAAAGCGTTAGATGCAGCTGTAGAAGAATTATCTTCTATCACTGGTCAAAAACCTGTTGTAACTAGAGCGAAAAAATCTATCGCGGGCTTCCGTCTTCGTGAAGGAATGCCAATCGGTGCGAAAGTTACATTACGCGGAGAGCGTATGTACGAATTCCTAGATAAGTTAGTATCTGTATCTTTACCTCGTGTTCGTGACTTCCGTGGTATCTCTAAGAAGTCTTTCGACGGCCGTGGAAACTACACTCTTGGTGTTAAAGAGCAGCTTATCTTCCCGGAAATTGATTATGATAAAGTTAATAAGGTACGTGGTATGGATATCGTTATCGTTACTACTGCCAACACTGATGAAGAGGCTCGTGAGCTTTTAACATCATTCGGAATGCCATTCCAAAAATAATACCAGCGTGTGGTAGAGGGAGGCGAAAATGTGGCTAAAAAATCAATGATTGCGAAACAAAAACGCACACCTAAACATAATGTGCAAGCTTATACTCGTTGCGAACGTTGTGGTCGTCCCCACTCTGTAATCCGTAAATTTAAGCTTTGCCGTATTTGTTTCCGTGAATTAGCTTATAAAGGCCAAATTCCTGGCGTGAAAAAAGCAAGTTGGTAAAACCCGATAATTGGGAAGGAGGTAAATTAAATGGTTATGACAGATCCTATTGCAGATATGCTTACTCGCATCCGCAATGCGAACATGGTACGTCACGAGAAGCTTGAACTTCCTGCTTCTAAAATCAAAAAAGAAGTTGCTGAAATCTTGAAGCGTGAAGGTTTCGTACGTGACGTAGAATTTATCGAAGACAACAAACAAGGTATCATTCGTATTTTCTTGAAATACGGTGCTAACAACGAGCGTGTAATTACTGGTCTTAAACGTATCAGTAAGCCTGGTCTTCGTGTATATGCAAAAGCTAATGAAGTACCTCGTGTATTAAACGGTTTAGGTATTGCGATCATCTCTACTTCTCAAGGTGTTATCACTGATAAAGAAGCTCGTCAAAAACAAGCTGGTGGAGAAGTATTAGCGTACGTTTGGTAATAATTTCTTTAAATGAACGGAGGTGTAACTAAATGTCACGTGTAGGTAAAAAACCTATTGAAATCCCGGCTGGGGTTACAATTACAAACGACAACAACACAGTTACCGTAAAAGGTCCTAAAGGTGAATTAACTCGTGCATTCAGCCAAGATATGGCTATTACTATAGAAGAAAACGTACTAACAGTTGTACGTCCTTCTGAAAGCAAAGAACACCGTACTATCCACGGAACAACTCGTGCACTTTTAAACAACATGGTTGAAGGTGTAACAAAAGGTTTCGAAAGAGGATTAGAACTTATCGGGGTTGGTTACCGTGCTTCCAAGCAAGGTAACAAGCTAGTTCTTAACGTTGGGTACTCTCATCCGGTTGAAATCACACCAGAAGAAGGTATCGAAGTTGAAGTTCCAACAAACACAAAGATCCTTATCAAAGGTATCAATAAAGAGCGCGTCGGTGCTTTGGCAGCTAACATCCGTGACGTTCGCCCACCAGAGCCTTACAAAGGTAAAGGTATTCGTTATGAAGGTGAACATGTACGTCGTAAAGAAGGTAAAACTGCGAAGTAAGACCGCATAAGCAGATAGAAAGGAGTGACTGCAAGATGATTACAAAACCTGATAAAAATTCTACTCGTAAGAAAAGACACACTCGTGTTCGTGCTAAGTTATCAGGAACTGCAACTCGTCCACGTCTAAATGTGTTCCGTTCAAACCAACACATTTACGCTCAGGTGATCGATGATACGAACTCTGTAACAATCGCGAGTGCTTCTACACTTGATAAAGGCGTTGAGGCTAACGGAAGTAACGTTGAGTCCGCTAAAGCAGTTGGAGAACTAGTTGCAAAGCGCGCAATTGAAAAAGGAATTAAATCAGTAGTATTCGACCGCGGTGGATACTTATACCACGGACGTGTGAAAGCATTAGCAGATGCTGCACGTGAGGCTGGTTTAGAATTTTAATCGGAAAAGGAGGGACACTGATGCGTCGCATTGATCCAAACAAATTAGAACTTGAAGAACGCGTTGTTACGGTTAACCGCGTTGCGAAAGTAGTAAAAGGTGGACGTCGTTTCCGCTTTGCTGCTCTTGTAGTAGTAGGAGATAAAAACGGTAATGTTGGTTTCGGTACTGGTAAAGCTCAAGAAGTACCTGAAGCTATCCGTAAAGCAATTGAAGATGCGAAAAAGAACTTAGTTGCTGTACCTATCGTTGGTACAACAATTCCTCACCAAGTACTTGGAGAATTCGGTTCTGGAGAAATCCTTTTGAAACCTGCTTCTGAAGGTACTGGAGTTATCGCTGGAGGACCAGTTCGTGCGGTACTTGAGTTAGCGGGTGTTCAAGACATCCTTTCTAAATCTTTAGGATCTAACACACCAATCAACATGATCCGTGCAACACTTGACGGATTAAAGCAATTGAAACGTGCAGAGGACGTTGCTAAATTGCGTGGTAAAACGGTAGAAGAACTGTTAGGATAAGGAGGGAAACAAAATGGCGAACAAATTAGCAATCACCCTCACTCGCAGTGTAATCGGTCGTCCACAAGATCAACGTGTGACTGTTCAAACTCTTGGTTTGAAGAAGATGCACCAAACAGTTGTCCATGAGGATAACGCAGCTATCCGTGGAATGATTAACAAGGTATCTCACCTTGTTACTGTGAAAGAGCAATAATAGAAACGGTTTTTTTAAATAAGGAGGTGCCACAATGAAACTTCATGAGTTAAAACCAGCAGAAGGATCTCGTAAAGAACGCAATCGTGTAGGTCGCGGTACTGGTTCTGGTAACGGTAAAACTTCTGGTAAAGGTCATAAAGGTCAAAATGCACGCTCAGGCGGTGGCGTTCGTCCTGGATTCGAAGGTGGTCAAACACCTCTTTTCCAACGCTTACCAAAGCGCGGATTCACGAACATTCATCGTAAAGAGTATGCAATTATCAACCTTGATGCGTTAAACCGCTTTGAAGATGGTACAGAAGTTACACCTGAATTACTTCTTGAAACAGGTTTAGTTAGCAAACTAAACGCCGGATTGAAAGTATTGGGTAACGGTTCTATCGAGAAAAAGCTTACAGTTCGTGCTCATAAATTCTCCTCAGCAGCTAAAGAAGCTATCGAAGCAGCTGGCGGTTCAGTTGAGGTGATCTAATGTTCCAGACATTCTCCAATTTTATGCGCGTGGGTGATATAAGAAAGAAAATAGTTTTCACCCTACTAATGTTAATCATATTCCGTATCGGTACGTTTATCCCAGTACCAGGGGTAAACTCTGACATATTGAAATTTCAGGATGAGTTTAGTGTATTTGGTATCTTGAATACCTTCGGTGGTGGAGCTTTACAAAACTTCTCGATTCTTGCCATGGGTATCATGCCATACATCACAGCCTCCATCATTGTGCAATTGCTGCAAATGGATGTTGTTCCAAAGTTTACGGAGTGGTCAAAACAAGGAGAAGTTGGACGTCGCAAATTAGCTCAATTCACTAGATACTTTACTATTGTGCTTGGATTTATCCAGGCAATTGGTATGTCTATCGGCTTTAATAACTTGGCACAAGGCCAGCTTATTGCCGACCCGAGCCCCACTACTTATCTTTTAATCGCTTTAGTGTTGACAGCAGGTACGGCATTTTTAATGTGGCTTGGCGAGCAGATCACAGCACACGGAGTTGGGAATGGTATCTCCATCCTGATTTTCGCTGGTATCGTTGCTGCCATTCCAAATGGAGCTAACCAGATTTATGCACAACAAATTGAGGATGCTGGAGATCAGTTGTTCTTAAATCTTGTTATTGTTGCTCTAATTATTCTTGCAATCCTGGCTGTTATCGTAGGAGTTATCTTTATCCAACAAGCATTACGTAAAATTCCGATCCAGTATGCTAAAAAAGTATCCGGTCGTAATCCAGTTGGTGGTCATTCCTCACACTTACCGTTGAAAGTAAATGCAGCAGGGGTAATTCCTGTTATCTTTGCAGTATCCTTTATCATCACACCACCTACCATCGCGTCGTTCTTTGGACCTAATGATGTAACTCAGTGGATCCAAAGCACATTCGATTATACGAAGCCGATCGGTATGGTAGTGTACGTAGCTCTTATTATTGCCTTTACTTATTTCTACACGTTTGTTCAGTCTAATCCTGAGCAGATGGCAGAAAACTTAAAGAAGCAAGGTGGATATATTCCAGGAATTCGTCCTGGTCAGAACACGCAGGAATACCTAACAAAAATCATCTACCGACTAACCTTTGTTGGTGCATTGTTCTTGGCGGGAATCTCTGTTCTACCTGTAATCTTTATGAAAATAGCTGACCTGCCGCCAGCCGTACAGATTGGTGGTACTGGTATCCTCATCGTCGTAGGTGTTGCACTTGAAACGATGAAGCAACTTGAAAGTCAGCTTGTGAAGCGCCACTATAAAGGGTTTATCAAGTAATGAAGTAATTGGGATAGCATTATCCCAATATACTTCACAAGAGACTGAGGGGGCATTAAGATGAATTTAGTTCTAATGGGACTTCCGGGTGCCGGTAAAGGTACTCAAGCAGAACGAATTGTCGAAAAGTACAATATCCCTCATATCTCAACCGGAGATATGTTTCGTGCTGCAATGAAGGAAGGAACTGAACTAGGCCTTAAAGCAAAGTCTTTTATGGATCAAGGGCAGCTTGTTCCTGATGAAGTGACGATCGGTATCGTTCGTGAAAGACTTGAAAAAGAAGATTGCAAAAACGGATTTCTATTGGACGGTTTCCCAAGAACAGTTCCTCAGGCAGAGGCTCTAGAGCAAATGCTTGAAGATCTTGGTCGCAAAATTGATTATGTAATCAATGTGAACGTGGACCAAAGCATCTTGATGGAGCGTTTGACTGGAAGACGAATTTGCAAAGAATGTGGATCTACTTATCACCTTGTCTTCAATCCTCCAAGTGAGGAAGGGGTATGTGATAAGTGCGGCGGTGAACTTTATCAGCGTGCTGATGACAACGAAGAAACTGTCGGGAACCGCTTGGAAGTAAATGTGAAACAATCGCAGCCTCTATTGGACTTCTATGAAGGCAAAGGCTATCTTCGAAACATCGATGGACAGCAGCCGATCGGCCAAGTGTTCAGCGACATTGAAAAACTTCTTGGAGGGCATGCGTAATGATCATCTGTAAAACTCCTCGTGAGCTTGAAATCATGAGAGAAGCTGGCAGAATCGTCGCACTGACCCATCAAGAATTGAAAAAACATATTGTACCTGGCGTAACGACGAAACAATTGGATGATATTGCTGAGAAATTCATACGCAAACATGATGCAATTCCTTCGTTCAAAGGGTATAATGGTTTTCGCGGAAGCATTTGTGCTTCTGTTAACGAAGAACTTGTTCATGGTATCCCCGGCGATCGAGTACTAAAAGACGGTGATATCATTAGCATAGATATTGGTGCGAAGTATAATGGTTACCACGGCGATTCCGCCTGGACGTATGCTGTCGGTAACATTTCCGATGAAACGAAGCGATTACTTGAAGTCACGGAACAATCATTGTATGAAGGCATCAAGGAAGTAAAACCGGGCGCTCGGCTTTCTGACGTTTCTCATGCGGTCCAAACGTATGCAGAAGCACATGATTTTTCAATCGTGAGAGAGTATGTAGGCCATGGAATTGGTCAAGACTTACATGAAGACCCTCAAATTCCACATTATGGACCTCCTAATAAAGGTCCACGGTTAAAACCTGGTATGGTCCTGGCAATTGAACCAATGGTCAATGCAGGAACTCGCTACGTAAAAACGTTAGCAGATGACTGGACTGTTGTTACTGTTGACGGTAAGATGTGTGCTCATTTTGAACATACGGTCGCTATTACAGAAACAGGCTACGAGATCTTAACAAAAGCCTAAGCCCAAGAGGTGATACTGCTTGACTGAGTCTGAAACGGCTTTGAAAGTAGGGCAGATTGTTTTGATTACTCAAGGCAGAGATGCCGGACAGTATGCCGTAATTATTAAAATTCTTGATGAGCGTTTTGTCGTCCTTGCGGATGGAGACAAGAGGAAGTACGACCGCCCTAAGAAGAAGAACATTCATCATCTTGAATTTTTTGATTACGTGTCTCCAGAAGTTCAGAACAGTATGATCGAAACAGGTCGTGTGACAAATGGGAAACTTAGGTTTGTGCTAACAAAGTTTGTCGAGGGGCTTGTTACTGATTTGAAGAAGGGAGAACTTAATTAATGGCGAAAGACGATGTGATTGAAGTAGAAGGTACGGTCGTTGAGACTTTACCAAATGCTATGTTTAAAGTAGAATTGGAAAATGGTCATACGGTATTGGCTCATGTATCTGGGAAAATTCGTATGCACTTTATTCGAATCCTGCCAGGAGATAAAGTAACGGTGGAGCTTTCTCCATACGATTTAACACGCGGTAGAATTACGTATCGTTTTAAATAAACCTATTTTAGCACTCCGTACTATCAGGGAGGTAATATAAGATGAAAGTGAGACCATCTGTGAAGCCAATCTGCGAAAAATGTAAAGTTATTCGTAGAAAAGGTAAAGTTATGGTTATTTGTGAAAACCCGAAACACAAACAAAAACAAGGATAACTTGAGGGAGGTGCGCATATATGGCACGTATTGCTGGTGTTGATGTTCCTCGCGACAAGCGCGTTGTAATTTCATTAACATACATTTTCGGTATTGGTCGTTCAACAGCTGAGAAAGTTCTAGCTGAAGCAGGTGTTTCTGAAGAAACTCGTGTACGCGACTTAACGGAAGAAGAATTAGGAAAAATTCGTGATATCGTAGATAAAATTAAAGTTGAGGGTGACCTTCGTCGTGAAGTATCTCTTAACATTAAGCGTCTGATCGAGATTGGTTGCTACCGTGGTCTTCGCCACCGTCGTGGTTTACCGGTTCGTGGTCAAAACACTAAAAACAATGCTCGTACACGTAAAGGTCCTCGTCGTACTGTAGCGAACAAAAAGAAATAATTTTAAGTAAGTAAGGAGGTAAGAAATATGGCACGTAAAACTAATACACGTAAACGCCGTGTGAAAAAGAATATTGACACTGGTATCGCGCATATCCGTTCTACATTCAATAACACAATCGTTACGATTACTGACTCTCACGGAAACGCAATTGGATGGTCTAGTGCAGGAGCTCTTGGTTTCAAAGGTTCTCGTAAATCCACTCCGTTCGCAGCGCAAATGGCAGCTGAAACTGCTGCAAAGTCTTGCATGGAGCACGGTTTGAAAACTTTGGAAGTTACAGTTAAAGGCCCTGGTGCTGGCCGTGAAGCAGCAATCCGTGCTTTACAAGCAGCTGGTCTTGAAGTAACTGCTATCAGAGACGTAACCCCAGTACCTCATAACGGTTGCCGCCCACCAAAACGTCGCCGTGTTTAATTTGTCTGTATAGAATTTGTATACATGTCAATAATGGCTGATGATACAGTTTGTGAATTATACAGATAATTAAATGTTGTTGTTGTGCACAATCGGGACATACCTATGGGGAATTTCGGTTAGACAACTCTGTCTTTCCGGGGTTTCGACGTTTTGAAGGAGGGTTATGAATGTTAGAAATCGAAAAACCAAAAATCGAAACGGTTGAAATCAGCGATGACGCCAACTATGGTAAATTCGTCGTCGAGCCACTTGAGCGTGGATATGGAACAACTTTGGGTATCTCGTTACGTCTTATTCTTTTATCCTCACTTCCTGGTGCCGCTGTTACATCTATCCAAATAGATGGTG
>NZ_JBHVHV010000023.1:0-19363 GCF_042800035.1 Sutcliffiella sp. NPDC057660 | reverse complement strand
CCCCGTGTACTCGTTGGTGGCATCCAGACACTTGAGGCCAAAGGCGGTCATGCCGCCTTCGACCCGCGGTGCGTATCCAAATAGATGGTGTACTGCATGAGTTCTCAACAATTGAAGGCGTCGTTGAAGATGTTACAACAGTTATTTTGAACGTTAAGAAGCTAGCATTAAAAATCTATTCAGATGATGAGAAGACGTTAGAGATTGACGTGCAAGGCGAAGGGGCTGTAACAGCTGCTGACATTACCCATGACAGTGATGTTGAGATCCTAAACCCTGACCTTCATATCGCAACGTTAGCAAAGGACGCGCACCTGCGTATTCGTTTCACCGCTAAGCGTGGACGCGGATATGTACCAGCGGACGGAAACAAGCGTGAAGATCAGCCAATCGGAGTCATTCCAATTGATTCTATCTTTACTCCAGTTTCACGCGTTTCTTATTATGTTGAAAATACACGTGTAGGCCAAGTGTCTAACTATGACAAGCTTACATTGGATGTATGGACAGATGGTAGTAACGGTCCACAAGAAGCAGTAGCACTTGGGGCAAAGATTTTAACTGAGCACTTAAATATATTTGTAGGATTGACAGATGAAGCGCAAAACGCGGAAATCATGGTTGAAAAAGAAGAAGATCAGAAGGAAAAAGTCTTGGAGATGACTATCGAAGAGCTTGATTTATCTGTTCGTTCTTACAACTGCCTGAAGCGTGCTGGCATCAACACTGTTCAAGAACTTGCGAATAAAACAGAAGAAGATATGATGAAAGTTCGTAACTTAGGCCGAAAGTCTCTAGAGGAAGTCAAGCACAAACTAGAAGAGCTAGGTTTAGGCTTGCGTAAAGATGACTAGTTTTTATTCGTAAAACTAGGCATCTTTATGTGTTTGGACGTTTCATTACTTTCTACAGAAGGAGGGAACATCAACATGGGATACAGAAAATTAGGTCGTACAAGCGCACAGCGTAAAGCGATGCTACGTGACTTAACAACTGACTTAATCATCAGTGAGCGCATTGAAACTACAGAAGCACGTGCGAAAGAATTACGTTCTGTTGTAGAAAAAATGATCACTCTTGGAAAGCGCGGAGATTTGCATGCTCGCCGTCAAGCAGCTTCTTACGTTCGTCATGAAGTGGCAAACGAGGAAACTGGTCAAGACGCAGTACAAAAATTATTCGCTGATATCGCTCCACGTTACGGAGAGCGCCAAGGTGGATACACTCGTATTATGAAACTTGGACCTCGTCGCGGAGACGGAGCGCCAATGGTAATCATCGAGTTAGTATAATCTATTGTGGTAGTGGTTTAAAAAGGAGGACAAAAAGGGCAGCGAACAACCTCAACGCTTTTTTTACCGGACTTTTTAAACTTCCTATTTTCAGTCATAAATAAGGGCGGGCAGTTGTAATGACTGATCATGCCCTTTATTTTTTTGCAGAAATATCAGTCTCGGCTCACTTCCCTATACGCGGCTTAGGGAAGTGACTGAAACGTTATGAGTTAGTGGAGACAAGGTGAGAAGAGAGGAGAAAGATTCATGACTGACACGATTCTAAAAGTGAAGAATTTGTTCTTCCGTTATCCCAACCAGGAAGAGGATACACTGAAGGATATAAATATAGAGGTCAAGCAGGGTGAATGGACTGCTATTGTAGGGCATAATGGTTCAGGGAAATCCACGCTTGCACGTATTCTGAATGGACTGCAGATGCCGTCAAAAGGTTCTGTGATCATCGATGGTATGGAACTATCCGAAGAGAAGCTCTGGGATATTCGACGTCAGGTAGGCATGGTCTTTCAAAATCCGGATAATCAATTTGTTGGATCCACGGTAGAGGATGATGTAGCTTTTGGTTTAGAAAATATTGGGGTCCCACGCGTTGAGATGATTGAGCGAGTAGAAGAAGGCATTAGAAGAGTTGGGATGAAATCTTTTTTAACCCAAGAACCACATCAACTCTCAGGCGGCCAAAAGCAGCGTGTAGCAATTGCGGGTGTCATAGCGCTCCGGCCGGCAATCATCATATTGGATGAAGCGACGAGTATGCTCGATCCCATCGGTCGAAAGGAAGTCATTCAAACGATAGAAGAGCTGAGAAAAGAAATGGGAGTGACAGTTCTATCCATCACGCACGATTTGGAGGAGGCTTCACGAGCCGACCGTATCATCGTGCTGAATGGAGGAGAAGTTTTCGCAGAAGGAACGCCAAGCGAGATTTTCCTGCTGGGGGAGCAGCTTGTTCAAATAGGTTTGGACCTGCCTTTTGCCATCAGCTTAGCCAATAAACTTAAAAGTTTAGGTGTTACCCTTGATTCAAACCCGACAACTAGTGAAAGGCTGATGGATGAGCTATGCAAATTAACATACAAGATCTAGAGCATCGCTATCAGGCGAAAACTCCTTTTGAACGAGTGGCACTGTATGATGTAGATATGGAAATAGCAGATGGCTCCTACAGTGCTGTCATCGGGCACACGGGATCTGGGAAATCAACACTCCTTCAGCATCTTAACGGACTGCTGCGTCCTTACAAAGGAACGATACAAATAGGGGATTTTATCCTGAAAGCTTCTGAAAAAGAAAAGAATATCAAGGCACTGCGCAAAAAGGTCGGCATCGTGTTTCAATTTCCGGAGCACCAGCTTTTTGAGGAGACGGTAGAACGGGATATCTGTTTTGGTCCGATCAATTTTGGAGTCTCAGAGGAAGAGGCAAAAAAACGGGCCAGAACTGCCCTGAAGTTGGTGGGGTTGCCGGAGAAGTATCTGGAGGTATCCCCATTTGACTTAAGTGGCGGTCAGATGCGAAGAGTTGCCATAGCAGGTGTGCTTGCCATGGAGCCGGAGGTGCTTGTCCTCGATGAGCCTACTGCAGGATTAGATCCAAGAGGCCGAAAAGAGATCATGGATCTGTTCTATTCCCTGCATAAGGAAAAGAACCTGACGACAATTCTGGTGACACACAGCATGGAGGATGCGGCCATGTATGCCGATTCGATCTATGTGATGAACAATGGTACGGTCGGACTGAAAGGCACACCGCGAGAGATCTTTTCCAATCCGGAAAAGATCCAGGAGTTTGGCTTGGATGTTCCGGAGACCGTCCTGTTTATGAAAAAACTCGAGGATCGCCTTGGCAGGAAGCTTGGCGGCATCTGCCTGACCATCGATGAAGCTGCAGAGGCAATTGCCTCAAAGATGCAGGAAGGGGTGGGGCAGCATGAATAACCTGATCATCGGGCGTTATGTGCCTGGGACCTCCATTGTTCACCGAATGGATCCGAGGGCGAAACTGCTACTTGTCTTCATCTTTGTCCTGATTGTTTTCCTTGCCAATAATGTGTGGGGTTATGCCCTTTTGGGAGCCTTCACCTTATCTGTTGTCCTTTTGACGAGGATTCCTATTCCATTCATCTTGAAAGGCTTGAAGCCGATCCTGTGGATTATTATCTTCACCATGATCTTTCATGTTTTCCTGACTAAGGAAGGGACACTCCTTTACAGTATAGGTTTTATTGAGATCTATGAAGAGGGAATCAGACAGGCAATTTTCATCTCCCTGCGCTTTTTGTTCCTGATAACCATTACGACCATACTGACTTTGACGACGACGCCGATTGAAGTGACGGATGGAATGGAGACGCTTTTTGGCCCTTTCAAGAAGGTTGGTGTACCGGTACATGAGCTGGCTCTGATGATGTCCATTTCCCTACGGTTCATTCCGACATTGATGCAGGAGACGGATAAAATCATGAAGGCGCAAAGTGCCCGTGGAGTGGACTTTACGACAGGGCCTTTAAAGGAGCGTGTGAAGGCGCTCGTCCCTTTGCTTGTCCCACTCTTCATCAGTGCCTTCAAACGCGCTGAGGAGCTTGCTACAGCCATGGAGGCGCGCGGGTACAGAGGTGGCGAAGGGCGTACGAAATTCCGCCTTCTAGAGTGGAGCACAAAGGATACGCTGCTTATGGCGTTTCTTGGTGCCCTCACGTTTATTCTGGTTCTGATACGAACATAATGGAGTCTAGATGCTATGAATAGAATGAAATGCATAATATCCTATGACGGGTCCCGATTTGAAGGGTATCAGATTCAAAAAGAGAAGCGTACGGTGCAATACGAGCTACAAAAGGCCTTGACGCGCATTCATAAAGGATGCGACATCAAGGTTTCCGCCTCTGGCAGGACAGATGCGGGCGTACATGCCATGGGGCAGGTGCTGCACTTTGATACTACCCTGTCCATACCAGAGGCAGCCTGGCAGAAGGCGATGAACGCCCATCTGCCAAAAGATATCTGGGTAAGGCATGTTGAGGCAGTGCCACCTACTTTTCATGCACGCTTTGATGTTGTGAAGAAGGAGTACCGTTATAAGGTGAGGTTAAGCAAGGATTTTGATGTGTTCCATCGGGATCAGGTCTTCCATTATCCGTATTCCATCAACACTGAGGCCATGCGTGAGGCAGCCAGGCACTTTTTGGGGGAGCATGACTTCACCAGCTTCTGTTCGGCGAAAACCGAGGTGGAGGATAAAGTCCGCACCATATATGAACTGGAAATTCTGGAAAACGGGGAAGAGCTTGTTTTCCGTATCATCGGCAATGGCTTTCTATACAATATGGTCCGGATCATCGTCGGCACATTATTGGAAGTGGGACAAGAAAAAAAGCAGCCAAAGGAAATTGTAGCTATTCTTCAATCCAGGGATAGAAAGGCTGCAGGAAAAACCGCACCGGCCCACGGTTTATACTTATGGGACGTCGTTTATGATGACAACTAATCCTGGTGTAACATTTTCTTGACAATATCCCTAAAAAGATATAAGATATCACATGGTATGTATTTTAGCCCCACGATCAAGCCCCGGAAGAGTTTCATCGTGATGAACTTAAAATATATGATACGACAAATAAAAAGCTTTAAATTTTTAGGAGGGAAAAATCAATGCGTACAACGTTTATGGCGAAAGCTAGCGAAATCAATCGTAAATGGTACGTGGTAGACGCTGAAGGTCAAACTTTAGGTCGTCTAGCAAGTGAAGTTGCATCCATTTTACGTGGTAAACATAAACCAACTTACACTCCAAACGTAGACACTGGAGATCATGTAATCATCATCAATGCTGAGAAAATTCACTTAACTGGTAACAAGTTAAACGGAAAGATCTACTACCGTCACACTATGCACCCAGGTGGATTAAAGCAAAGAACGGCTTTGGAAATGCGTACTAACTATCCTACAAAGATGTTAGAACTTGCAATCAAAGGCATGCTTCCAAAAGGAAGTCTTGGACGTCAACAAGCTAAAAAATTAAACGTATATGCTGGTAGCGAACATCCACACCAAGCACAACAACCTGAAGTTTACGAACTTCGCGGTTAATTAATAAGGAGGGTATAACTTTGGCACAAGTACAATACTACGGCACAGGTCGTCGTAAAAGCTCCGTTGCACGTGTACGTCTAGTTCCTGGTAACGGACAAATCGTGATCAACGATCGTGATATCGAAAACTACATCCCATTCGAAGCTCTACGTAACGTTGTTAAACAACCATTAGCAGTTACTGAAACAGAAGGTAACTATGATGTATTGGTAAACGTTGACGGTGGAGGATACACTGGTCAAGCTGGTGCGATCCGTCACGGAATCGCTCGTGCATTATTGCAAGCTGATCCTGAGTTCCGTGCTACTTTAAAGCGTGCAGGGTTCCTAACTCGTGACGCGCGTATGAAAGAGCGTAAAAAATACGGACTTAAGGGCGCTCGTCGTGCACCTCAGTTCTCAAAACGTTAAAAACCTTATATATCAAAGGTTTGCCCTCTTTGCTCTTATGGAGCAGGGAGGGCTTTTTCATGTCCTAATTTGGAATTGAATACCCCTTGAATACCCCTTGAATACCCTGAACTAAAATGTCATGTACTTCTGGAACATCTCCGCTGTTTTCTCCTTCGCCTCATCGGTCACATGGGTATAGATATTCATCGTGGTTTGAATATCTGTATGGCCAAGCCGAGCTTGTACGTCTTTGATGGAAGCACCAGCTGCAAACAACAAACTGGCATGTGTATGCCTAAAGGCGTGAACATTTATTTTCGGGAGCTCTGGATTCTTTTTATAGATTCGCTCCAGCTTTTCATTCAAGTAAGCCAGGCGGCAATAATCCATGCCATGTTTAAAATGATTATAGACCGTAAAGACTGGCAGTTTATCATCAGATTGAAAAGGAGCAGCAAGTTCTAAGGTCAGATAGCGCTGTATTTGCTTGTTACGCCATTTCTTTAAGATCGCAAGCGTTTCATCGTCTACGCTGACAACACGCCGAGATGCCTTTGTTTTCGATGTCTGGAGTTGCTTTTTGCCACTCGTGTGAATCAAAGTCTTTTTCAAGCTGATCGTCTTATGGTGGAAGTCCACGTCAGACCAATGGAGGGCGTACAGTTCCCCCTTACGTGCTCCTGTAAAGGCGAGGAGCCGAAACATAGTATAAGCCATGTCGTCCTCCTGAATCGCCTCCAGGAAGCTCCTGAGCTCTTCTCGCGTGTAATAATACTTCTTCTCTTCCAGCTCCGCATTATATTCCATCTCATGTTTTAGTTTCGGAAGCGTGACATAATCCATTGGATTGCGCTTAATAATGTCCATTTTCATGGCATATCGAAAGACCTGGTTTGCTTGTATCTTATAATCATTGAAAGTTTTAAGCTCTTGGGCCCACGTGTTGATAGCTTTTTGACAACGCGAGCGGGATATGTCTTTCATTTTGTAAGGACCGAATAACGGGAGAATCCTCTTGAATTTACTCTCCATCGCATACACCGTAGTTGGTTTAACTTCTGTACGATGTTGCTTAAACCATTCCTCAAAAACTTCCTGGAAAGTAATCTGTTCATTTTTGCGGAGCCCGAGCTCATCGACTTCCACCAATAATTTAGATAGCGCAATATTTGCTTCTTTTTTTGTTTTGAATCCCCGCCTTGTGGTTCGTTTCTTTTTTTCAGTGAGGGGATCCTTGCCGAGATAGGCATTAAACATATAAGCGGTGGTACCGTCTTTCTTTGTGTACTTTTTAATGTTTGCCATAATATTCTCCTATCCAATACGCTGGCAGGCTATATACAGGAAAGGGAAGAGTTTATTCAAAAATTAATTCAAGTATGGTTCTAACTTTTTTGCGTTTTTCGTCTGTTAAAGATTCGTTTTTATAGTACAAGTCAATTTTCATATTAAGAAGATCATGAAGATCAAATAATCTTCTTCTTAATTCGTCATCTGATAATTCTCTAATAACTTGCTCTTCGTTTTCTGTTTTTATTTCTTCAGTACATGGAAGGCTAACGTCTATAGTTCTCAATTTATTTAGGTATTTTTCACATTTACCAGGTTCCGCACCTTCATATCTATCAAGACCATTGTCTACATCAAGATAAGACTCAGAATATCCGGCTAATTTCATCAAATATGAATGTGAAATGCCTAATCCTACAGAAAACTTTCTTATTAGTGCGGGTTTAGGTAAATCTTTATATCCATTCTCAATTTGAGATAAATATGAGTCTGAGTAGCCTGTTTGTTCTTTTAAGTCGAGTAAAGTTGACTTCAGAAGTGAAAACTGGTTCCATGCGGAATTAGAAGAGGCATTTAAAGGTGAAAAAGAGGTGAATCCACATCATTCAAGAACAGATTAAGAAATGAAAAAAAATAGGTGTGGAAGATTGTTCCTTGCAATTTATAATGAATGGTATGGAAGTATGTTTACAAATTTTTTAAAACAACCTTGTTTAATATAAGGGCCAAATTGTTGGTGAGAAATGTCCCTAACTCAAATGAAATGTGCACACGATTTTGGTTAAGGTCAGGCAGTTTTAAAGTTCTAAAATTAAAGGGTTATGTGTAGAGTCAAATAAGGAGGCAACAAAGTGGGGAAAGCTGGAGAGAACTTCAAAAGCTAACCTAACACTATATAATTATTTTATATTGTGTTATTAGGTCAAAAATTAACTTTATAGGATAATTATTAACAAGTAAAAACTTCTCAAAATCAAGAGCTTGGATCTTTTAGGGACAACATAAAAAGAAAATAATTTAAGCTTTTTATCTAAAAAGTATAGGACTTTACGTGGAGACGTGGGAATGAAAAGTTTAAATGCAAGATGAGATGCAGACTTCCAATTACTGTTATTCCCACAGAGGCTCCACGTCGATTTCCTATAAGTAATCTATATGTTTACATAGAAATAAAAGATGGAGAATATTGATGTTAAATAGGACGCTATTAATAAGCCATCTAGTTTTAAATATGTTGATGCAAGGGTAATTTATTTTCTTATTTGAATAATTATTTCTTCTAAAAGAATTTCTTTATACCCTGCATCATTTGTTTTGGTAATTTCTTTATCTCCTTGTTCATTTATTTCCACTCCACCGGACTGAGTATTTCTAAAAATGACACGTGGTAAGATAAAAAGCTTAGTGGCACTATCTTCTAATTTTTCGAAAGTGGCATTCCATTTAATGTCAAAGGAATCTCTTTCGCTTATACCTCCATTAACTTCGCCTAAATATGAATTTCCTAAATCATCTTTTATATCTAATTCAACAGATATATCATCCCATTGATCACTTAATAATTTGGAAATTCTTTGATCGTAATGTACTACAAATGACATTGGTGTATACGATAGTTTCTCGATAATTACGTTGAGCCCATTTTTCTCAACGCTCTCACCAATTATCTGTTCTTGGTTTTCGGACTCTTTAATTGAAAGAGCAAACTTCCATTTTCCTTTTGTTTCTACACCGGTTTCTGAATTAATGATTGTATTAATATCCCATACTAGGTTTACTCCCCCATTTTCGCTATGATTAGTTAAACTTCTAGTAATAATACCAGCATATTGTTTTTCATTAATTTTTGTGATTTTTGAACCTCCTGTAGAACCGGATATTCCTTTAATATAAGGGGGGTCTATAATATGGATTTCTTGACCCAAATCATGATCACTGTCAATAACAAAAGTTAATAAGAAAGAGTTACCATCAAAAATTGCATCATTGATAGTGATTTTTATACCGTTACTTTCAACGGCTATGTTTTTTTCAGTAGAGAATTCTTTGTAATTGGTATAAAGTCCACCTCTGTCTCCACCAAAAAATTTAAATAAATCTCCAATAACTGGAATGTTACTGGCTTGTGTAGGTAGGGTTACTCCTATTGTTGCGGTGGGTAACGCCATTATAATAGAAGCGGCTAAAATATGTCTTTTCCAATTTGTATATTTTTTATCTTTATTTAAAGATTTTCGAAGAGCTTTTTTCACTTTTAATTTTTCATGTTTTGTAACTTCCATTTCAACATATTCGTTTTCATCTAATTCAACATCATTTAATAATTCATAAATATCTTTCATACGGTGTTCTCTCCTAACTTAGTTTTCTCCCTGTCTTATTAAGCTTCTTTTTTCCCCTATGAATTCTGTTAGAAATAGATGCTTTTGTCATACCAAGCTTTTTCGATATATCAATTGTTGTTATTCCTAATAAAAACTTCATTATAAAAATATCTCTATCTATTGGGTGTAAAGAATTAATTAGCTTAGTTAATTCTGCTCGATTTTCCAATAAAATAAGCTCATCCTCTGCTGATTTTGCTTGATCAAAATCAAGAAATTCCGAGGTTAACACCTTTTCATTATTTGCTTTTCTGTAATAATCAATCGCTTTATGTTTTGCAATAGCGCAAATCCATTTTTTGAATTCATCCATATTCTTTCCTTGAAATTTGTTAAAGTTTTTCCAAACAGAAAGAAAAACATCATTTATACATTCTTCAATGGCACCTTTGTTAGTAGAAGAAGCGAGAATTTTATAGGTAACTCCCTTTACTAAAGGTAAATATTTATCCACGATGAATTCTAATGCGTCTTCTTCTTGCTGCTTAAAACATTTAATGAAATTTTCATCATTCAACCTCATGAAAAACTCTCCTTATTTTTTTAAAAGTACACTCATAAACTATATAACGTATATAAAAAGGTAATTTCTCATATTTTGATAAAGAATTTTTAAAAATCAATTTAAAATTATGCTTGTACCTCAGAGAGGGGCGCAATATTGAACAAGAACAGTGCACTTTAACATTTTAAGGCAAAGTAGATATATTTAGCAGTTTAGTTATATAAATAACTGTATTTATTTGGTATTATAGTTTGCGAGTAGTTAAGAAATAGTGAACGATGGGAGTGGAAATGGATATGAAAAATAAGTTTAGATTACTGATTTTAGGATGTGTTTTAGTAGGGTCTGCGATATTCTGGTATACACAAAAAGAGCCATATAGTACAGAGGTAGTTGTTAACTCTGTATGGGATAAATTTGAAGTGCAAAGCACTCAAATCGGCGTTACAGATCCAGTTATCTGGATAGACGTATATAATAAAAATGATATAGCCGAAGTTGAAAAGTACGTGACAGAAAACTTATCTAAAGACGATCTAGAACATTATGAAGTCAATGTGTTTTCTAATAATGGGAAAATTTATTAAATCGGTTTTCAATAAAACGGGCGCTTTCCTGGAACAAGGGTCAGTGCTCATTTTTCATTTTAGGGCCATATTTTTGTGCAAATATTTAGCGCAGTTGAAGAATACCGCGCTGCACTATAATGAGAGTGTGGAATAATTTAATGATTTATAGTGGTTGTTAGTTTTATTAATTGAATCCAAATTTTTGAAACCTGAATTCAATTTTCACCGTCTAACAGGAGAAGTAATGAAAAGGGGTGAACTTATGCAAGAAAGAACAGAAAAAAATAACGATGAATATAGATTGCAACATTTAGAATTCGTAATGGATCAATACGGAGAAGAAATAAAGAGGCTTATCTATTCATACGTAAAAGATCATTCAATCATAGATGATATAACCCAAGATACATTTCTGAATTTTTACAATCAGCTTCATACCTTCCAATATAAAAGTGAAATTAAAACATGGCTCTTTAGAATAGCTATTAATAAATGTAAGGATTACTTGCGTTCAACTAAATATAAAACCCATTTGATTTTAGATTATTTTAATAACAAGAATGAACCTGAACAACATGCGATTCAAAAGCAAAGAAACAATGCATTAATTTATGAAGTTATGCGACTCCCTATAAAATACCGCGAAATAATTATTCTTTTTTATTATAAAGATTTAAGTATATCCGAAATCTCCAGTTTAATAGATCTCAACGAAAATACTATAAAAACTAGACTAAACCGTGCTAGACAAAAGTTGAAAGAGAAATTAAATGAAGAAGGAGATGATACGGGTGCATATTGATAAAAGTAAATTTAAAGAAGACTTTGATAATAATATTTCTTCCGAAAAAATTTTTACCGCCGAAGAAAAATATAATATATTGAATAAAGCAAAATCATTAGACACCAAACATCAAAGATATAATCTTCTTAAGCCAAGTATTATTATCTCTCTTGCTGCGGTCATTATTTTTCTTTTAGTTCTTCCAAATCTGCATCTTATTAACCTAAGAAGTGACAATTTTGATTATAAAATTATTCAAGAGATTGATTTCCCTATTAATAAAGAAGAAATCATCACGATTCTTGGAGATAATTATGTCCCCGTAATACCCTCTGATGATTCTCTTGAGGATGTGGAATCGTTGCGCTGGGATTACCCGCTAATAAAAGATTATGAGTACATTGAAGAATATGATTTTCTCGATATAGAGGGTATAAAAGAAGGGAAGTTAGGGTCCCAGGTAATAGTAACCTTTCGCAATGAAGAAGTAATTAGCATTTCCATGCTTTACAAAGAAGAAGATGGAAGCATATACCTTCTTCATAAAAATAAAGACAAAAGCAACAAGATACCCATGAATTAAGGTTGAATCAGGGAAAAGATAGTGACAGGGGGATTTGAATCACTCTGTGACTTTGTCTACAGGTCAAAACCACTTCTAACGGGTGATTTAATTATTATGAAAGATTAAATATGAAAGCGGTTTTTAAAAACATAAATGAATTGAGCAGAAATCTAAAAAACAAGAAATCAAATAGGTTTCCTGTATATAGCCCGCCAGCGTATTTTTTTAAATTACCTTTTTGAATACCCCTTGAATACCCTTTACGAAAAATCGGTTAAAATCCTAAGAAATCCTAAAAGGGAAAAACGTTGAATTAAAGCGGTTTATCAACTTCCATGTAACGGTAAATGAACCCACCTTGGAAAGAGCGTAAAAAATACGGACTTAAGGGCGCTCGTCGTGCACCTCAGTTCTCAAAACGTTAATCTTTACGTTTCAAAAGGCTTTCAACCTTTATTGGTTGGGGGTCTTTTTTTGTTTTTCGAGTAATCACCTGACTAGTGAACCAATAAAACAGGCAAGGAACACAATGTTCCCTGCCTGCCCCAGTATTAGAATATCTTCTTCCTGTCCCGTTCTTCCTTCAATATTTCCACAGCTTCTCTGAATCGCTGGGAATGGACGACTTCTCTTTCCCTCAGGAAACGAAGGGAGTCATTCAGATCAGGATCGTCCGACATATTGATGATCCATTGATATGTGGCTCTTGCTTTCTCTTCTGCTGCAATATCCTCATAGAGATCTGCAATCGGATCCCCTTTTGCCTGGATATATGTAGCGGTAAATGGTACCCCGGCTGCATTATGGTAAAAAAGGGCGCTATCATGATTGACATAATGATCTCCTATACCAGCAGCCTTTAACTGTTCAGGGGTAGCATCCTTTGTCAGCTTGTAAATCATCGTCGCAATCATTTCCAGATGTGCAAACTCCTCTGTACCAATATCCGTCAATAGCCCAACAACCTTATCCGGAATTGTATATCGTTGATTCAAATAACGGAGTGCTGCAGCCAGTTCCCCGTCTGCACCACCGTACTGTTCAATAAGATATTTTGCCAATGTCGGATTGCAGGTGCTCACTTTGACGGGGTATTGCAGCTTCTTTTCATAAACCCACATATGTTATCCTCCTTTCGTTAAATCTGCCAGGGCCAAGGTCCCTTTCCCCAGTCCCAACGATCGTTGGAATTAACGGTAAATTGTTGCAATGGACCGAATTTTGCAGAAAAATTCTTCTTGATCTGATTACTGTAAGTGGCATACTGATTGAATTGATTTAATGCTTTTTCGTCATCGGGGTGGGTATCGAGGTATAGGGTCAATTCCATCAGGACAAAGTCGACGGCCTGAATTTCCTCGAGAAGCTGATAATACTCAGGAGGGAGAGAGTTCGTCACTTGGTTTACCTCCTTTTCTTTTCATATGGATTTTCATAATAATCATAAAGAGCTGGCCAGAGCGTCCCTTTCTTCAATGCATCAAGTGGATGGAACTGCTGGAGGTTTGGTGGTTGAAATCCTAGGTACAAATTGGGTGGTGTACTATAATATTTCTTCCCGATTGGAGGACAAGGGTCAAAAGGGCTGTGATAAGGAATGTAGGATTTCATTTTTGTAAAAGTTTTTTGATCATCATTCATGCTGTTCAGACACCTCACTCTCTATCCTTCTTCTAGCATCTATATTCTGGAAACAGCAAATAAATTCATGGTTCATGAAATTCATACTTGGAAAAACGTACTCAATCTTTCCACGCATGAAAGCTCATCACCATTAGGAAACTAAATGGTGAAAGGGTGTGAAAATGTTGACTGTACTAACAACCTTTAAAGAAAAGCGAAGAGAAAAGCAGATGAAATATGAGCGCAAAATGCTTCGCGAAATTTCTTTGGATATTTTGAGAACTAAAGTGAAGGATTTTTTCAATCCCTACTTAAAACATAAACGACAACCGGTCACCGCAATAGAAGAAGGCTGCCTTGATGTGGCAATCGAGGCCTATCTTCTGGGTGCTTCCTATAGCAAGTTCGGCTACCATGGCGAAAACGTGGAAAAGGTGAAGACACGTTGCCATCTAGAGGAGAAATACCTGATAGACACGTTATATGATTACTTCCTGTATTGGGGAGCGATTGGTGAAAATGACCTTGTCCATGAATCCTTTTATATGACTTGTGAAGCTTTTATCGACTATTGGTGGAGGGAAGGATTTCACAAGGGGGAAAAAAGGTACCGGATGAGGCTGCACTAATTATCATAATCCTCCGTCTTGTCCCATATAGTGAAACATGAGGACATGCGGGAGGGATACATATGCGAAGGTGGAAGTTCTGGGCACTGCTGACTACAGGCCTTATTCTACTGTTTTCAATACAGTTTCAATTCTTTAGCGAGGATACTTGGGAACAATGGAATCTCCCGCTAAGCGGTAAAATCATCATACTTGATCCAGGTCACGGCGGCCCGGATGGTGGTGCCGTCGGAGGGGAGATCTTGGAAAAGGATGTGGCGCTGCAGGTATCCCTGTATTTGAAGGATTATCTGCAGGAGCAGGGGGCACTCGTACTGATGACACGCGAGGAGGATGTCGACCTGGCCGATCCGAAAACAAAAGGTTACAGCAGGCGGAAAGTGGAAGACCTGAGGAAACGGGTGGAGATGGTAAATGAATCGGATGGAGATCTGTTTATCAGCATCCACTTAAATGCGATTCCCTCCCCAAGGTGGAAAGGGGCTCAGACCTTCTACCAGCGATCAGATTCGAAAGAAAACGAGCGGGTGGCGAAATTCATTCAGGATGAACTCCGCACGAATCTAGGGAATACGGACCGGTACGCAAAATCCATCAACGGCATCTATATCTTAAAGAAGGCAGAAATTCCAGGAGCCCTGGTGGAGGTCGGTTTTTTGTCCAATCCTTCGGAGCGGGCGCTGCTCAGTACGGACGACTATCAGAAAAAGCTGGCTGCCTCCATCTATAACGGGATTATGCGGCATTATACATCGGAAGAAGAGCTTGAAGATCCTCCAGGATAAATGGGGATCTTTTTTATGTCCACATCTCGCTTTCTTTGATGCTTTAATCCGTTCAACGCGCTTTGTGATATGTTATACTGGTATTGTAAACGAATTCATCACTATAAAGACAATAACGTACAGGGGTGGGGCCAACATGCTAACAGAATCAAAAGTGGTACAACTACTGAAGGATCTACAGGATCCAATTTTACATAAAACGTTCGAAGAGACAAATGCAATCGAAGAGATTTCCATAAAGGAAGAGAAAAATCATGTCAGTGTAAAAATTGCACTGGCTAAAACGGGAACTGCAGAACAGATGCAGCTGCAAGGGGCCATCGTTAACCTCCTGAAAGAAGCAGGCGCGGCAACAGTGGGACTGCGCTTCACGGAATTGCCTAGGGAAGTGATTGATCGCTACGGCGCAACAGCGGCAGCAGGAAAAGAAGAAAACTTGCTGTCAAACAACAAGACAACCTTCCTGGCAATTGCGAGTGGAAAAGGGGGAGTGGGTAAATCCACAGTATCCGTTAACCTGGCAGTATCCTTGGCACGCCTAGGTAAAAAAGTCGGTTTGATTGATGCCGATATCTACGGCTTCAGCGTTCCGGATATGATGGGAATCACGAAACGACCGGTTGTTCGAGGCGAGAAAATCATCCCGGTGGAGCGCTTTGGCGTACAGGTCATCTCCATGGGATTTTTCGTGGAGGACAATTCTCCTGTCATCTGGAGAGGTCCGATGCTCGGAAAAATGCTGAACAGCTTCTTCAATGAAGTGGAGTGGGCGGACCTGGATTACCTTCTGCTCGACCTGCCACCTGGAACGGGCGATGTGGCATTGGATGTCCACTCCATGCTTCCATCCTGTAAGGAGCTTATCGTTACCACACCGCATCCAACCGCAGCATTTGTAGCGGCACGTGCAGGGGCGATGGCCATCAAGACAAACCATGAAGTAATCGGTGTGATCGAAAACATGGCCTATTTTGAAAGCAAAAAGACAGGTGAAAAAGAATTTGTATTCGGCCAAGGTGGAGGGAAAAAGCTATCGGAAGAGCTTCAGGCACCTCTGCTCGGTCAATTGCCTCTTCAACAGCCTGATTGGGACGAGGAGGACTTTGCGCCGTCCATCTATCAGAATGATCATGCACTCGGAAAAATCTATCTGGATATTGCATCAAAAGTGGTAGAACTAACATAAAGGAAAAAGGCAGACCCTGATTTTTTGGGGTCTGCCTTTCTTCTTATTGTCCGCCGCCACCGCCGCCAGAATCCTGGCCGCTTTCACTGTCGGCTCCTTGCTGGGAGTCGCCTCCACCACCCTGTTCCTTTTGTCCGCCTTGCATTTCAGAGGCGCCTTTAAGAAGGAGATCCTGTAGCTTGGCTTTAAAAAGTGGACTTTCAAACGTTTCGGTTATCACTTTTTGCAAGTGTGTCTTAAATTCCTTGCCAGATAAAACCTTTGTCAATTGCTTTTCCATTTCAGGGTCCTGCAATACCTGGATCATCAATCCTTGATACTCGGGATCCTTCATCAGATCTTTAATCAGTTTTTCGTGCTCATTTTGCATACTTTTTGCAAAAGTCTCGGCAAATTTTGGGTCCTCAAAAGCTTTTTTCCAGAACTCTGCCCCTTTTTCACTATCAAGTGTTTGTTGTATGGCACTGGTTACAGCTTCCTGGTCCAAAACAAAATTCTGTTTCATTTTGTCATCTGTCATAATCTCTTCGATTGCTTTTTTGCCATCATCTGTCTTTAATATATCCACAACCATTTTCTTGGTTTGATCATAATCCATTTGGCCGGCACCCTCTTCGCCCTGCGCACAACCTGAAAGCAGGAAACATAAGAGGAAAAACGGCAAAAGGTAGCTTTTCATTAGAAAACTCCTTCCCACAGGTTCTGCATACGCTTAATATGTGACAAAGTTAATGAAATATACAAATTTGCAAGAGGGGGATGATGGATTTTTATTGGCTAGATTGGTACAATCATTTATAGCGTTTTTAAACTGTTATATATGGAGGAAAAGAAAAAGTGAACAGTCGTAATTGGGTTCGATTATTTCTTTCCACGTTACTAATCGGAGCAGTAAGTACCGTTATTGTTGCGTTTATAGTTCGTTGGGATCAACATACAGCTGAATTTGCAAATGGAGAATATCTTCAAGTTTTATCGGTTATCTTCTGGTACATAGGAATAGGACTGATTTTCAGTATCATCAGCCAAATGGGATTCTTCGCCTACTTGACCGTTCACCGGTTCGGACTTGGTATCTTCAAATCATTATGGAATGCCGTTCAAGTAGTGCTGATCGTCTTTGTACTATTCGATCTTGTCTACTTCCGATATATCGCTTTTGCAAATGAAGGCGACTCGTTATTACCATACTTGGCATTCCCGATCTTCCTGCTCATCTACGGTCTGCTGGTTGCATACGTTAAAAAAGCGCAGACGAACCATCATGCCTTTATACCCGCATTGTTTTTCATGGTAGTGGTAACAACTGTAGAGTGGTTTCCGGTCCTGCGTGAAAATGAGCCAAGCTGGCTTTTGCTCATGCTTTTCCCACTGCTTGCATGCAATTCCTACCAGATGCTGGTTCTGCATAAGCTGAATCTGCCTAAAGGAAAAGCGGCAACGGCAAAATAAAAAATGAAAGGGCGTCCTCAAGACAGGGCGCCCTTTGTATTATTGTATTTCTTTGCTATTGGCTTTTGTGTTATTGATCAGGTCGGTTACAGAGCTGATTTCATATCCTTTTGTTTTTATCTGCTGGATGATCTCCGGCAAGGCATCCTCCGTTTGTTTGGCAGAATCAGAGGCATGCAGGAGGATGATATCCCCGTTGCTTAAATTCTTCGTCACATTATCAATGATGATATCTTTGCCAGGGTTGATTAGATCGTGGGAATCGACACTCCAATGCACAATCGTAAATCCTAGCGAATTGGCGATTTTCAAAATCCTCTTATCAAAAGAGCCTTTTGGTGGGCGCAGCAGATTCACTTCCTTCACTCCCAGCTTCTCAAATACATCAAGTGCCTTCAACATATCCCGTTTCACTTTCAGATCATCCAGATCACGGTAGTTTTCATATGCATAGCCCATACTGCCGATCTCGTGCCCATCTTCCGTGATCCGCTTCACTACTTCCGGATGCCTTTCTGCCCAGGATGCAGACAGAAAGAACGTCACTCCCGCAGCATTATTCTTTTTCAACGTATCAAGTATGGGCAGCGCTTTTTCGTCTCCCCAGCTGATATCGAAGGATAACGCAATCTCCTTCACTTTCCCTTCCCCTTTATAGAATGCCACCGGCTGACCATCCTTTGTAGAAAAAACCGGTAAGTGAGTAAAGTTCTCTATATATAAAATCCCTGCAGTAAAGAAAGAAGCCAAAATGATAATGGATAATTGCTTGAACTTTCTTCCGTTAATCACATAGAAAAAATTCATACGTCTCCCCCTTGTCCACGGTATCTAATTAATAATTATTCAATGGGACAAAACTTATGATAAAAAAATATTCAGGAAAATGTTTCATAAAAACATGATCGGTGGAAAAAAATACAATATAACGTCTTTTTCGAGGTGAAGAAATGATAGGAATGCTGTTTAACAATAAAGAGGTAAAAGAATTGGAATACCTGCTAAAGCGGGAACTGGAAGAGCTGCTTCACGATTTTGAAGATAACCGCATAGATCGTGTAGTCAAACATGCCATGGAGGAACGCTATCAAATCCTTTTCAATATGTTCAAAAGAGTGGCCCACCCAACCGAATGCATGCAATACATTCGCTCCAAAGCTGTATACAGGGAACGAGAAAGCCTATAAAAAAGTGAAGGCTCCTGCAATACATAGTGATATGCCTTGCGGGAGTCTCTTTTGCGCTGTCCGTATAAAAATAGCAAATCGAGACGGTATTTTGCACCGAACCTTAGGGCTGAAATTCGTTTATCAACGGAAATTTCTATATATCCACGAAAAGAGAGTGGATATCGATAAAGTGCGTATTTCAACAAAATCTGCACTTCCATAGGGACTGCAGTGAACTTCAATTTGCTTAGCTGCTACTATGCGTTTGCACATAACAAAATACCCTCGAAAAACTTTTTGAAAAAATGTATCTAAAGTAGTTGACGTTCATTTGAAAAGCGTGGTATATTATTATTCGTCGCTGCGAGAGACAAAATGCTCGCACGATAAAAAAACAAAAAACATGTTGACTTTAACAAGGTTGATATGTTACATTAATAAAGTCGCTTCTGAGCGATAAACCGATTGAAATGATCTTTGAAAACTAAACAAAACAACAGCGTCCACGTTAATCTTATAGGGATTAACAAAGAACGAAAAAGCAATACAAAGCTAGTCAACATTTGAGCATAAGCTCAAACTCTTTATTGGAGAGTTTGATCCTGGCTCAGGATGAACGCTGGCGGCGTGCCTAATACATGCAA
>NZ_JBHVHV010000022.1:0-81771 GCF_042800035.1 Sutcliffiella sp. NPDC057660 | reverse complement strand
CCACCATTCTCTCAGTTTCCGGGTTTGGTGGTCTCAACCGCAGCTTTTGATACCACCATTCTCTCGGTTTCCGGGTTTGGTGGTCTCAACCGAGGTGATTCCTTCACTTGGTCGGGTTTCCTGAGGTGAGCGCATCATTCTGGGCTTTTGATTTCTTCATTCGGGCGGGTATACTGGGGTGGGGGAATCATTCCCGGGCTTTCGCACCGCCTGTCCTACCATTCCACCAAAGTCACGGTACAAACCCCTCTCTTTCGCACCGCCCCTCCTGCCTTCACCCGACCGTGACGGTACCATCCCCCTCCATCAGCCTATAATATATAAGACAACCATGAAGGATTTTTAGATTCCCTGAATAATAAGTAATAGATGCGAATGAAAAGGAGGACAACTGGATGATAGAATATGAGATTCTAAAAAATACATATCCAACACTGGATGAATACATTTACTTATGTTCAAGTGTCGGATGGAAAGATTATATGAACTTTGATGTTGCGGAAACATCTCTTCGAAATTCACTCTATTCTGTTGTTGTGAAGGACAAGAACGAAATAATCGGTATGGGTAGGATTGTAGGGGATGGTGCCATCTATTTCTATGTTCAGGATATTGTGGTTCATCCTGATTACCAAGGGTACGGAATAGGTAAAGCCATTATGGACGATTTAATGAAAAATATAGATGAACATGCTCCAACTAAAGCATTTATCGGATTGTTCGCCGCTGAGGGAAAAGGAGATTTTTATAAAAAGTATGATTTTAAAAATTATGCTCCAAATATGACAGGAATGTTCAAAGTAAAGCCATAGAACGCAAAAACGCTTGGGATCCCATCTCCCAAGCGTTTCCTCCATTATTTCGGCAACACCCTTCTCCCCGTCACCAATTCGAAACTCCTCATAAAAAACCAAGTAAACCCCGCATAAAACCCAAGCCACGGCCGTTTGAACGAGGCTGGCTTATTTCCTTCAAAGTAGAAATGACCAATCCACGAAAAAAGGTAATGCAGCACCGCCAAACAGATTGTCACGTAAACATTGATAAACAGGAAAATCCACGCCAGAAACGCAAACAGGAACGCGAAGTAATGCAGCACTTGGTTCCACTTATTGCTGTGCGCCTTCTGATAGTTAATCAGGTCACTTCGAATACGCTCCCTCATCCCTACTACGCCTCCAATTTCCCCTCGTTAAAATGGACCTGTTTGGACGGCAGCAACACCGTGATAACCAGTCCCACAGCCAATACCACCCCAGCAACACTGAAAACGATGCATGCCGTCTGGATCGTAAACCAATCTGCCGCGACACCAAGTATCAAGGTCAACACAATCTGCACAATCGCCTGCAGCATTTCAGCCAAGCTGCCGAACCGACCCATGATCTCAACAGGTACACTCTGTTGAAAAAACGTTGCATAGCCCGCGTTCGCGAAGGCCATGAAAAATCCAAGAAACACGAAAGCCAAAGTGGCCGTCCAGAAGCTGAAGGATGCATAAAACAACAAATACCCGACGCTCGTAAAAAGCATCCCCGCACCGATATATACCCGAAGCGGCACCCTGTTTGCCACCATCGCAGCAACCGCCGCACCTGCTAATGCCCCAAGACCCGTCAGACTCACGATCAATCCGTAATCCTGATCGGTCAGCAACAGATGCTGCTTGATGAACGTAACCTCCTGTGAATCGAGCGCAAATCCCGTCAGCATCGCACCCTGGAATAAAAGATACACGACCATGAAGTAGGTGGCGCCCTGCGCAAACTTTTTTACAATCCGCCAGTCTCCAACAAGCATTCTCCAGGTGACATGTTCCCGCTTTTCTTTTACGAGATCATCGACATCCGGCAATAGGTAGATGAAGAACGCACAAACCAGGAATGTTGCCGAGTTGATGAAAATGCAGAGCTCCGTCCCCACAAGCATGATAAGCACCCCTGCAATCGCTGGTCCCAACAGAAAGGCGCCTGAGCTTGTCATGCTCATCAGTGAGTTGAACCGTTTTCTGCCTGCCGCAGGAATCAATTTCGTTATGTATACAGAAGAGCTCGGGCCGAAAAAAGCACCCGCTATATTAATCAGCAATAGCAGAAAATATATGACCCACAAGGACCCGATGAACGGGATCAGGAAGACAAGCAGTCCCCGTACCACATCCACTCCTATCATCAGCTTCCTTTTATTGACCCGGTCGATGACACTCCCCGCCCAGGTATTCGTAATCAGGATCGCTATCGGCCGGATCACGTAAAGTCCGGCAACCGCAGCTGCCGAACCGGTCAGGTCTAGTATCGATAGATTGATAGCGATGAGGTAAATCCAGTTTCCCAGATACGACACGCCGATTCCTGCAAGCAGCAGAAAAGGAAACTTCCAGCTTTTCATCTACTCACCCGCTTTGGCTTTTTCGTAGTCTTCCCGTAAAAGTCCATAATAAGTCAGGTCAATGTAGCGCCCAAACCTCTTGGCATGCTGCTTCCAGGTTCCTTCATGCGTCATGCCGAGCTTCTCCATGATGCGCCAAGATCCAGGATTATCACTGTATGCCCCTGCAAAAACCTTATTCAACTTGAGCTCGTCAAAGCCATATTCCGTCACCGCCTGAGCAGCCTCCGTTCCAAATCCCCTGCCCCAGTAAGGCCGACCGACCCAGTACCCAAGCTCCCCGCGTTCATAGGCTGGAGTCAGATTGAGATTAATCAGCCCTATCAAACTATCACTCTCTTTTTCCACCATCGCGAACAGCACAAGATTTTCCTTTTTGCTGAACACTTCAACGAAATCCTTTCCTCCGCCTTCCGGGTAAGGTGACGGAACATTCAACGTTGTCTTTGCAAGCTCATAATCACTTGCCAGTTCCTCTATCCGTGCTGCGTCGTCTGTATGTACAGGTCTCAGAATAAGTCGTTTTGTCTCAAGAGTTGCCATGATTAATTCTCTCCTTTTTTCATCACATTCCATTTTGGCTCCAAGTCTATTACACTTGCACCATCCATTTCCGAAAATGCTATGCTAAGGCTTTCCCGCTTTTCATTAAAAAATGTAACAGCGGATTCCTCGTTTGCGGTATCGCTCACATATAACCTGCAGCCGAACCGATATTGTCTATCCATCCCTGCTTGTAAACTTCCCCCTCATACAGCGTGACCGTTATGGAACGATACGTTTTGCCCTGTTTGTTTTCAAGAAAAATGGTGTCATGAACATGCTCCATAAAATACTGATAGGCTTCCCTGCTCTCCCAAAATCCGAAAATCACCGCTTCACCACTCCCGCTCCAGCCACCAAACTGTCCCAGAAAACCTTCCACCTCAGCCAGATGGTCCCATTCCTCCTGGGCTTTCGAGAATGCAGATTTCTTCTCTTCCTCTACCTCACACTTAATGTATTTGACCAGCAAACCTTCCACCCCGTTCTACTCCACCTTGTAAATGACAGGATCATCCTTTTTCACAAACGGCCCGATTCCGTAAAAAATTCCCAATCCCAGCGCAATGATGATTATAATGGAAATAACCATAATTTCTAATTGACTCTTCTTCTCCTTGGCCTTTACCTTCTCACGATACAACGACTGAACGCTTTTTTTCTTATCACTAAGCTTCATCGTGACTCCTTTCAGCCAGAAATGATTGAATATTAAAAAATGTAACATAATAGAATGGTAATTTCACTAGAAAATGTAAATTTCGGCTTACTAATTGATAAAAAGTAGTATGTGACTCACGGAACCGGTTATAAGGATTTAAAATGGAATTTAATGTCTTAAGTTCATACCTCCAAGGTTGTTCCTTAAGATATATGAGCTATAATAGTAGTAATTGAATGGAGGAGGTGAAATACATGTCTATCTCAGAAAAAATAATGGAAGAACTTGATAGGTTAGATGAACGTGAAAGACAAGAGGTATTAGAAAAAATTAAAGAAAAATACCTGACAAAAGATGTTGTTTTACTAAGTAAAAATTATGAGTGGTGGGATAACGAGGAGGATGATGTGTATAATGAAAAATAGTTTTTTTTAGAGCGATGTTTGGCTGGCAAATGTACTTTTTAAGGATATCCTCCAAACCAAAAAACTCCCTGTAATTATTGTTGGAAACGAATTGGCACTTGATGTCGATGTTATTATTGCCCCTGTCACCAGTAAAGTTCCCAGGAATGGGTTTGACGTAGGTATATAATATTGGGAAACCGCCGGCTTATTAAAACCTTCAGTAGCACGAACCTCAAAAATAATCTCCATACATGGTTCAGAACTAACGCAAAAGTTAGGCACATTACATGAACATGATTCAGAACGAATAATATTTAGCTGCAGACAGTTATTTTAACTTTCCTAAGCCAGTAAAACTAACCACCAACACTCCGCCGATACATCTCCAAAAACCGCTCCGCCACATTGGACAGATAATACTTTTTCATCCAGGCAATTCCATACTGGGACACAAGCTCCCCATCCTCCATGAGATAGGAATGAACATCTGTTTTCGAAAACACGTGCATCGCATTCTCCGGAACCAACGTCGCACCGAACCCTTGCTGGACCAACCTGGCAAGCAGAGTCAGATCCGAGCACCCACAGACAACATTGGGAGTCAGACCGTGTTTAGTAAAGGATTGAACTGTGAAGTCATAAAGTCCCTGTCCTTTGGTGCTAGGCAGAATGAGCGGCACCTGAGCAATGTTCGAGAGCGTTACCTCACCGGTCCAAACCTCACTTATTACAAAATAGAACGGCTCGGTCTTCAGCATGATGCTAGCAAACTCCTCGGAATGCACAGGAAAACGAATAACTGCAAGATCTATTACTCTTTCCCTCAAAAGCTGAAAAAGCTGCACTGACTCATTTTGGTGGATTTCATAGGTAACGGCGGGGTATTGCTCCCGGAATTCAAATAGAAGCTGTGGCAGAGAGGTTTCAGACAGTGTGTTCACACCGAATTTCAGCGCTCCCGTCAGTCCTTGTCCCACCTCTTTCACTTCCTCCATGCCCTCCTCCATCAGCTTGGTGATCTGTACCGCATGATGGTAGAGCCTCTCCCCTGCTTCTGTGAGATGGAGCTTTTTACCCTCTCTGTAGACAAGCGCAACACCAAGATTCTCCTCCATCTGCTTCAGCTGTTGACTCAGCGGCGGCTGGGACATATGCAGTTTTCTGGCGGCCTGGGATATGTTTTTCTCCTCCGCAATAACAGTGAAATAGCGCAACTGCCGGATATCCATGGTTCTCCCTCCTAATCATATGTTTTACCTATGATTTCTCAACAAAACAAATATCATACATATAGTTGTACATATGGTACCATATATTAGGGGAAAGGCAGGATGAATATATGCGAACAATTCTATTTCTTTTGATATTGATTTTTATTTTAATACTTGTGAATATATGGGGTTCAAACGATTCGAAAAAACGCGTGGCCCCCCTTCAGGAAATCGAAGTTTTTGTGGAAACAGATAAAAGAGGAGTTTTACTATGAAAAATCTGCTATCATCCTTTACAGTCTTTTCATCGATACAATGGCTGTTTTTTATTTTTGCCAACACGGTAGTCGTCCCACTGTCGATTGGGGCGGCTTTTGACGTTTCACCGGAAGCGAGCCGGATGATGCTGAGTGCATCGCTCTTGTTCACTGGTCTCGCGTGCATTTTCCAGGGCTGGATGGGCCACCGCTATCCGTTATTGGAAGGGCACTCCGGTCTATTATGGGGCGTGATGCTGAACCTTGGCCTGACTGCTTCTTCACTTGGCATGAGCTTCACGGAGATCGGTGGCGGTCTGGCTACAGGACTTCTGCTGGCTGGCGGTGTGACGATGCTGATGGCCCTTTTCGGCTGGACCACCATCCTACCAAGAATCTTCACACCGATGGTAATGACAGTCTATTTATTCCTGCTGACATTCCAGCTTATGATGGTATTCTTCCAGGGGATGCTCGGGATTACAGACGACGGCACCATGAACGTAGGAGTCAGCTTGCTATCTCTATTCCTTGTTATCTTTGTAAGTGTACTGAAAATAAAGGCACCAAAAGTGATCGGGAACTTTGCGATACTGATTGGAATTGTGGTGGGATGGATTCTGTATGTGGTTCTATTCCCGGAAAGCGGACAGGAATCGCCAGCCGCGGCCTTTTCCTTCGGGTTGTTTCCACTTGGTGCACCTAATCTGGAATATGGCATTATCGCCGTTGCGTTCTTCGCTGGCATGCTGAATCTGAGCAACACGATTGCTTCCGTTCAGGCAGCAGCAGAGCTCTATCGTGAAAAAGCAAATCCTGGCCAGTTCCGGAACTCGTTCTTTTTTACAGGATTATTTTCGATGGTGGCGTCCTTGTTCGGGCTTGTACCGTACACGCCATTCACTTCCACCATTGGATTTTTACAAAGTACACGCATTTTGGATAAGCGGCCGTTCTTTATAGGCGGGATGCTGCTTGCTGTGATCGGGCTGCTGCCTCCATTGACCTCGTTCCTCGTAACGATGCCGATGACTGTCGGGAATGCGGTATTGTTTGTGGCATATCTGCAGTTGTTCGGTACTGCTTATGGAAGCTTGCGTGGAGCGGTGTTCAATTCGGATACGATCTTCCGTCTTGCAGCTCCGGTACTGTTGGGAGTTTGCCTGATGAATACGTCACCGTCCGTATTTGGACCGATGCCCGTATTATTGCAGCCGTTTTTGACAAACGGATTGATCATGGGGGTACTGCTCTCCATCGTGTTGGAAAAAGTCACGAATTGGGGACAGTTTGAGGATAAGGAAGTTAGGAGAGCTTGAGAAATGTTGTTTCTCAGGCTTTTTTTTGTACCGATTTCATGTCGTGATTTTCTTTTCAAGAGTGTTTATTTTGGTATCATGCCTGCCGGTCTTTTCGCTAAGATAATCAAGCTCATAGGAAATGCGATCCACTTTACCATTAATCAATCCCAGCATACTTTGAATATCTTCTTGCTGGTTTTTTTCAATTCTGTCAAGCTTCTGATCCATTCCATCTAACCGACTGTTCATTCCATCCAATCGACTGGCCATTCCATCCAATCGATTGGCCATCGCATCCAATCGATTGTCCATCGCATCTAAGCGCCGATCTATCCTATCGAATCGATTATCCATCCGCTCCATGATTACCTTTAACATTTTTTCGTTATCCATTTTTCACACCTCCCTTTTATATTTCGATTATAGCACATTTGTATACACGAATCGGCTTCCTTTTTCTGAATGATTTGCAGGGAAAAATGTCATTTTACAAAGGGATTCCATGCAAATAAGCACAACCCGCCAATCAGGTTGTGCCCGTTTTTCTACAGCTATATTTCCAACTGCCTCATCATCTTCCTTTTCGAGTAAAAATAGTACCCTGTCTGAATTACGAGATAGATGCCCGCAATCGTGAGGAAGTGTAGGAAAAAGCTTGGGTTCTGCATGATTCCCCCCGCATCCTTGGCAAACACGACAATGTAATGGAAGGCTACGGCCGTTCCGAGCAGCGGTGCGAAGAAGAACAGCACCTTCAGCTCACCCGCGATGAGGCGCTGGATTTCCTTTTTCGTAATTCCGAGTTTATGCAACTTGCGATATTTCTCTTTATCCTGCTCGATATTGGAAAAGACGTTCAGATAAAGCAAGATGAACGAACCGAAGAAGAAGAGCACGCTGATAAAGGTGGAGACGAAGAACATGATCCCGCTGGAGTTTCGTTGGTAGTTGTAATCTGCTATTTTGGATGCAGGCTGGAAGAGGTCCTCTTCCGCCATATAGGAAAAGCGTTCATTGCCGTACGGTGGGGTAGAGTTATTGCTGTCCTCCAATTTTTGCGTCAAATCCTCCACGGCAGAGGATGAATCCTTCCAATTTTCCACATTGACTAGATGGATGACTGCTTCTTCCATAGCCAACCTGGGCTTCAGCTTATTAAACTCCGAATCATTGACAACCACAAACTCCGAAAAATCATAATTCAAGCTATTGAGCTTTTTTTCCACGATCTTTTCCTTGAAGGACAAGGTGATCTGCCTGTTATCAAGAGAGAGGCCATTTTCAAAAATGTTGATCCCACCGGCATATTCAAGCAGTTGATTGTGGAAGTAGAGGTATTCTCCATCCCCTACCTTTTTGTCCATATTTGTTAATCGATTAAAATCAGATATGCGCATGAATGTATAGCGGTTGGTTATCTCCTCCCAAACTGCATCCTGTTCATAGTAGTCGAATAGCTCTATCGCAATATGTTCCTTAATGGGATTATCCTCTTCATCCAATAGGGAAACTAGTTCTTCCTCCGATAGGATGTTTTTCGTTTCCGTCTCTACAAACGCAATGTCATATGGGTGATTTTCAACCACCTGTTTTTCTGTACCCGAATAGATGAACAAGAGTAACGTCGTGTAGAAAATCGTCACCATTCCCATGACTGTCACCAGCATCAGGATCGCAGTAAGCTGCTTAAATTTATATTCCAGACTCGTCAAAAATAATAGCTTCCGATAATAGAAGGGTTTATGTTTCTTCGCCATTTCAATTAAGAAGCTCATCGATTGCGAAAGCGCGATATAGAGGCCAAACAAGAGCGCGATGGTCCAAACCAAGAGGGTCAGTCCATCACCACCCGGATTTGACTCATTCAGATAGTTGAAATAGAGCATCAGTGCCGAGCCGATGACGAGCGCGACCCCGAATCCGCCAAGCAAAGGGCTTCGCAGCATGATCGTATCGGCAACTCGGTCGCTTTTCAGGCTATCTGAAAGCGATCGGAATAACGTAAGGTAAAGCGTGATTCCAACAGATATAAGAAATACGATTAAGAAGGCTGCGATGGAATAGCTGAACATCTCGAAGGAAAGATGAAACGGTACCTGCCCCATCCCGGCACTGTTCATCAATATCAGAAAGAACAGTCTTGAAAAAACCGTCCCGGCCAATAGCCCGCTTGCAATGGAGGCTGCCGCGATCACGCCATTTTCAACCAGCAGGAGCCTCACGATATCCCGGTTGGACATGCCCAGGGTCATCAGCAATCCGAATTCTTTCCGCCGTCTCCTCGTGAAAACCCTGTGGGCATAGTTGATGAAAAAGACCGTGAAGACGATCAGTGCCACCCCCGGAATGGCAAGTGCGTCCTGGATCGATTCCAGCTCCTTTACTTCTACTATCTTCTCGTTAAAATAAACCGTGGCATACATGAAGAAGAACATGACAGCGAAACTATTGCATAAGTAGTAAAAAATGTATTTCCCCTTATTCTGTTTAGCCATCTTCCAGACAAGCTGATTAAAGGTCATGGCTTCTGCCTCCAAGCACGGCAAGGTTATCCATGATCTGGTCCAAAAACTCTTTTCTGTCACCTTTTCTTACGATATAGGAATCAATTCGCCCATCTTTTATAAAGACCACTTTGCGACAGTAGCTCGCCGCAAACACGTCATGCGTGACCACCAAGACCGTTGTTTGAAGCTCCTCCACTATTTTCTCGAAGCACTCCATGATGACCGAGGAAGATTTGGAATCGAGATTGCCGGTCGGTTCATCGGCAAAAACAAGGCCGGGATCGTTCACAAGCGCCCTGCTGACAGCTGTCCGCTGCTGCTGACCCCCGGAAATTTTGAAAGGGTATTTGCTCAGGATGGTATTGATCCCGAATAGATGGGCGAGCTCATTCACTTTTTCCTCCATGTCCTTTGCATTCCTCTTCTCCAGCACCATCGGGACGAGGATATTTTCCCTTACCGTCAGGCTGTCCAGAAGATTGAATTCCTGAAAAACAAATCCAAGCTCCCTGCGGCGGAATAGTGCCAATTCCTCTCCGCTCATGGAGCTGATCACGCGTCCCTTGATCTCCACCTCGCCTGAAGTCGGCTTATCGATGCCGCTCAAGCAATGGAGCAGTGTCGTCTTGCCGCTCCCGGATGGCCCCATGATCGCGATGAACTCGCCTTTATTTATCGACAGGTCCACCCCGTCAATCGCTTTTGTGGAGCCTTCGCCGCTGGATTCCCCATATATTTTGACTAGCTTGCTGGCTTTTAAGATTGGTTCTGTCATTTCAATGTCCCCCTCTTCTTTCTATTTTCATTTTAAAGGGTACATACAGTTGCAACCATTTTCCCCACTAAAAATACCTTACAGTTTTGTAAGGTATCGGATGGTGACCGTGGTTCCTTTTTTTGCTTCCGATTCGATGCTGATCGTGTGGTTCAGCTTGTCGGCAATTTTCCTGCAGAGGTAAAGGCCGATGCCTGAAGAGTTCCGGAACTTCCTCCCATTTTCTCCTGTGAAAAACGGCTCAAACACCCGCTCCACGTCATAGGACGGAATACCCGTCCCTTCATCTATAATGGAAAGCAGCGTGTCTGTACCTTCCTTGGCTACGACGAGCCGCAGTTTTTTGGTGCCTTTTTTCATGGTCGAGTATTTAATCGAATTGGAGATGATCTGCTCCACCATCACTTCATTCCACTTTGGATCGGTGATGATGTAAGATGCCTCCTCCTCACACTCAATCACCGGAAAAAGAGAATGATAGATAAACTCACTTTTTCTACTATTGATGATTTTTCGCAAGGATGAAAGCAGGTCCACCCCCTGGACTTCCAGGTCATTTTCAAAGCTATCCATCCTGATCATCGTCAACCCTTGTTTAATGGAAGTATGTAACCGTCTGTTCTCGAGCTGGATTTTCTCCAGCACCGCCGGGTTATCCTGTGTATCCTTCTCATTCTGGACTATCAATTCCATCACGGAAACCGGCGTCTTGAGATGGTGTATCCAATGGGAAAGAAAATAGAGTCTTTCCTTATTCTGTTCTTTTAGGTCGTTCATCTCTCTTGAATGCTCATGGTTCGCCTTGCTCATCCATTGTTGAAATGTTTTCTGTTCTTCTGTGTGCGGTTGATACTCCGCATATTGATTTTGGAGCATCTGCTCGAGCGCCTGACTTGGTTGATAATAGCGGAACCAATCCACGACCAGGTAGACAACCAGCAGGAAGCCCCCTATCGACAGCGGGTACCAAAGCTCCGTGTTTGCGGGTTCGCTTAGATGGAAAAAGGTAATGACAGCTGCCATGTTGAGGAGGTAAAAAAGGATGAGGAGCATTCGGTCTTTTAGGTATTTCATGAAAACCAACTTAATCATTGGATTCACCCGGAACATTCAGCATATAGCCCACCCCTCTCTTGCTGGTTATTACGTTCGGCAAGCCGAGCGATGCGAGCTTCTGCTTGATCCGCGTCATATTGACCGTCAACGTATTATCATCGACAAACGTCAACGTGTCCCACACTTCTTCCATCAAGGCCTCCCGCGAAATATATGTATGATGCTTTTCCATCAACTTTTTCAATAGCTTAAATTCGTTTTTGCTAAGATCAAGCTTCTTATCTTTGAAATTTACGCTAAGCGTGTGATTATCCACGCTCAGCGATCCCACCGACACATTTGAATTGTCCTGTCCTGCATATTCCCCATATGTCCGTCGTATCGCTGCTTTCACCTTCGAATGGAGAATCTCAAACGTAAAAGGCTTTGTTATATAATCATCGGCACCAAGCTCGATCGCCATAATCTGATCCATTTCCGAGCTTCTTGCAGAAATGATGATGATCGGCACCTTCGACTGCTGGCGAATGCTCCTGCATAAAAAATAACCATCATAATATGGCAGATTAATATCCAATAAAACTAGATCCGGCTGAACAGCCGTAAATTCCGAGACGATATTCCGGAAATCCGTCGGTGCATGCACCTCATACCCGTACCGTCCCAAATGGCCGCTTATCAGCTCACTCAGCTGCCCATCATCTTCAATAAGCATCAATCTGTGCATGGTTAAACTCCTTTTTTTAAAAAGCATGGTTCCTGTAGATTGGTAGACTTGTGCTACAGGTATATTTTAACAGAAACTTATCAGGGTTTGAGAAAATTGTGGAGGTTTTTGCCCGATTGGATCCTTTCGATGGAACGTTGGATCCGGATTGTCCTGTTTTGGATCCGGTATCCGCATTTTCGGATCCGAATCTCCCGGTTTTGGATCCGCACATAAAAAAGACCACCTTTACCAGGCAGCCCTCGTCGATTATTTTTCAATTTACAGAGTGGCTCGTCAATGTCACTTGAACCATCCCTTCATCTTGAACCAGATGAACAGGCTCACACCCATGACCGCCATGACACCAAGCGCGACAAAGTATCCGTAATGATATCTCAGCTCTGGCATGTTCTCGAAGTTCATTCCATAGATCCCAGCAATAAAGGTTAACGGTGCAAAGATGGACGTGATGATGGTGAGGACCTTCATGACATTGTTCGATTGATGAGAGTTCAAGGAAAGATAATTGTCCCTGATATCTGCCGTCAACTCCCTGTTGTTCATCACCATTTCAGAGAGCTTGAGAAGGTGGTCATAGATATCAGAGAAATATTCTTTTCTTTTCAAAACGCCACTCAAGCGATGCGAATTCAGCATCCGGTAAAGCAGATCGCGCATCGGATTGATCGTATGCCTCAAGTTCAACAACGCATACCTCGTATCGAACAGCTCCTCCATCAGTTGGTTCATCGACTTGTTCTGGGTATTGTCCTCGATCTTGTCCAGCTGATCCTCCATGTTATAAAGGAATGGAAAATAATTATCTACGACATTGTCCAGGACTTCATAGAAAACGTAATGTTCATCCCATTTTTTTACGTTTTTCGGACTCGCCATCAAATTGTCCCACACCTCATCCACCTCTTTAGAAGGGGCATGATGGAAGGTGACGACATACTTATCTCCCAAAAAGAAATTCAGTTCCTCTTTGGTGATTTCTTCATCCTTTTCCTCGATGCAATGTGTCACATAAAACGTATGGTCCTCATAATAATCCAGCTTCGGCCGCTGCAGTCTATGTATACAATCCTCAATCGCCAGGGGATGAAAATGGAAAGTAGTCTCCAGGTGCCCAATTTCCGCTTCTGTAGGCTGGTCAAAGTCCACCCACACCCATTTATAGGCGTTCATATCCAAGTTGTCGATCGATATATCTTTATTTAAATGATGATCCTTTGTCATTCCCGCAATTCGTATCACAGTATCTTCCTCTCGCTGTTTCTTTCCTTTACTTATACCCCTTTTCCGGAAATTTTAAATCAGGCGTTGACTCTTGGGTAACCCTAGGCCCTATACTTAAGATAGACGGCAGAGGTGCACATCTGTAAAGTCTGTTTGGAGGAGTGGAAGCATGTTTAAAATCGGGGAATTTGCTAAGATGAGTGGCCTGTCAATTCATACGTTATACCATTATGAGAGCATCGGCTTGATAGAGCCAGGCTTTGTCGATCCGCATACCAATTACCGTTATTATGACGCGGGGCAGCTGGTGTTCATCAATAAAATCGCCGCGCTTAAGGATGCGGGATTTTCACTTGGGGAAATCGGGAAGGTCCTTGGGGACACGCCGGTCACCAAGGAACTCATCCCTATGCTCGAATCGAAAGCCGAATCCCTGGAAAAACAGCTCGAACAGGAAACCAACAGACTCGAACGTCTCCGTACCAACATTTTTCTCATAAAAAACGGAGGGGTACCGATGATGAATGACATCTCAATTAAAAAAGTGGAGCCGATATTAGTGGCGTCCATCAGGGAAGAGTTTAAAGAAGAGAGCTTTGATGCATTTTGCGAAAGGCTGTGGGGACAGGTAAACGATCACATTGACCGTTCAGAAGCCAAGCGGACCATACCTTGTATGACGATTTACCATTCAGGTTTGTATGTTCATACTGATTCTGCAATCGATTTGGAGGTTGCAGAGCCGATCACGAAGGTGATACCCGGAAATGCGACCGTGAAAGTGCACGAACTGCCTGCCGTGGAAAAAATGGCTTGTGTGGTGCATAAAGGACCTTTTTCCACTATTGGAGAAACATCGCGTGCCTTGTTTGAGTGGATTGCGGAGAACCGCTACAGCGTGAGTGGTCCTGTGCGGGAGATCTATCATAAAGGGGACTGGGTGACGGAGGATACGAGTGAGTATGTGACTGAGCTGCAGGTGCCGATTGAATAACAAGAACGAACCCACTGAACATTCAGTGGGTTCTTTGTTCTTGTTTATTCTATTCCTTCCGGGAGCCAATCCGGATTAAGTTCCACTGCATCCGATATCTCTATTCCGTTCGGGAACAGTTCGATTCCGTGGAAGGTGTCCGCCAGATCCTGTTGAACCTTTATGGCGTTTTCGTCCACTTTCAATACGCCGAAGTCCCTTCTTTCATTTGCGTTAATCAATGGTTTTTCATCGAGATTAAGCTCTTTCGCAAGAATTTCGGCTACCTCTTTTTTGTTTTTGTTTGCCCATTGGTTGGATTTCTCCAATTCTTCCAAAATGATTTTCACAAGCTCCGGATTGTTTTCCAAAATCTCTTCAGAACCGAAATAGAAGGTTCTATTCTCCGTTAACCCTTCTCCATTCACAATTGTTCTTGTATCAAACAAACTTTCAACAATGGATAGATAAGGATCCCATGTTCCCAGGACATCGATCTTATCGGATGAAAAAGCGGCTGATCCTTCAGCGGCGTCCGCATAGTAGACAACATCTACATCACTTTCCGACAATCCCTCTTTCTCCAGTGCCTTCAGCAAAAGATAATGCATGTTCCCGCCTTTTGTCACGCCTACTTTTTTACCTTTCAAATCTGTAACACTCTCAAGTCCTGAATCCTTCTTCGCTACAAGGGCGACCCCTTTAGGATAGGGCGTTTCGGAAGCTGCATATTGAATCGGCTTTCCACCTGCTTGGGAAAAGACACTATTCGCATCTGAAGCATGGCCGAAATCTATATGCCCTGCATGCAATGCTTCCAGCAAGGCTGTTCCGATGGTAAAGACCTTCCATTCTACTTCATAGCCCTCTTCCTTCAGTCTGTCATCCAGATTCCCCCTTGCTTTAAGAATGTTCAGCGTGTTGCCTTTTTGATAGCCGATGATCACCTTTTTCCCTGCACCAGATGCATCCCCTCCCGTACTGTCCGAGGAACCACACGCTGCTGCTACCAATAAGCTTGCAATCGCAATTATTGCTAATAAAATTCTCTTCATCTCTACACTCCTTCTCCCTTATCCAAAATTCTTTCAAGAATCATGTTCTCGTAATCTGTAAACCTCGCATCCTTTACACGGGGACGCTGCAAATCAATTTTCACATCCAAGGAGATCCCTCCATCTTCTATCAGGACGACCCGGTCAGCGAGAATGATCGCTTCACTGACATCATGTGTCACCAATATCGAGGTGAAGCGCTGCTGCTTCCAAAGCTGTTCAATCAGTGATTGCATTTCAATTCTTGTTAAGGCATCCAGTGCACCCAGCGGTTCATCAAATAGAATCAGATCCGGATCTCCTGCCAAAGCCCGTGCAAGTGATACCCTCTGCTTCTGTCCGCCGGATAAAACCCCTGGCCACTCGCTGCTTTTTTCAAGCAGGCCAACATTGCCCAAAGCCTGCTCCGCTTTGGTGCGATCGGAATTTCCTACCCTGACGTTGGTCAGCACGTCTTTCCATGGGAGCAACCTCGCATCCTGGAACATCATTCTTGTTGTTTCCTGCACTCCTTTTACCTCTTTGCTGTTGAAGGTGATGACTCCCCCTGTTATGCTCTCCAATCCCGCTATCGTTCGAAGGAGGGTGCTCTTCCCACAGCCGCTCTTACCCACAATGGCTACAAACTCTCCTGCTTTCACATGGAAATCGATATTCTGCAGCACTTTCAACGAACCAAAGCTTTTGTCCAGATTTTTAATATTGATCTCTACTCCTGCCACTATAACGCTCTCCTTTTCAACTTTCTTGTCGAACGTTTCTTGCTTTTGAAGAAATTGGGATGCCATTGCAGCCACCTTCGTTCAAGTATGGTCGCGATGTAGTCTGACAGCTTCCCTAACAACGCATATAAAATGATACTCAATATCACAATGTCCATCTGCACAAATTCCCTTGCCGAGGTTGCCATATAGCCGATTCCGGAATCAGAACCGATCGTCTCCGCCACAATCAGCGACATCCACATGATCCCCAGGGCATATCTCACTCCAACCAGTATCGAAGGCAATGCTCCTGGTAGAATGATGTTCGTGAACAGCTGCAATGGCTTAAGACGGTAGATGCGTCCCATTTCAAGCAGTCCCTTATCCACGTTTTTGATTCCATGGAAGGTATTCAAATAAATGGGAAAAGCGACACCAAGGGCTACCAGGAATATTTTGGCCTCCTCCCCGATCCCATACCAGATGATGACCAATGGGATCAAAGCCAAGTGGGGAATGGTACGGATCATTTGGATGGAAGTATCGAACAGTCTTTCAAAAATCAAGAAGGTTCCATTCACCAGACCAAGTACAAACCCAATCGAGCCTCCTATCAAAAACCCTATCAATGCCCTTCCTGTACTCACCGCTATGTAATCGAAAAGATCACCTGACCTGGTGAGCCTGATTGCTCCTTCTACCACACTTAATGGGGTTGGCAAAAAGTTCTTGGCGATATAACCTGCCTGCCCGAGCACCTGCCACACTCCGATAAAGATGATTGGGACCAGCCAGGGGAGAACATGATTCACAAATCTATTATTCTTTCCTTTCCACATTTGAATTCCTCCTGTTATTCACCATAAGCAAGCAATACTTCATCGATGTGCCTGATAGCTGCACCTGCTAACAGGGCGGATGCAATACTGCTTGTTTCCTTGATTTCCTCTTCGCTGATGGACCAATTTACTGCCTGCTCCCTGAACAACGAGATACTGTAGCGGTTATTCAAGGCGTAGCTGATGGATAACCCTATTAAGATCTTCGTTTTTCTATCCAGGTGAAAACAATCCTCGGTTATTGGATATGTAAAGAACTCTTCTGCACTTTTGGAAGAAAACACTCGAATGTTCTCTTCATCGTCGAGTAAAGGATTTGCCTGTATCGATGCCGATAGTACCGCAGCCTCCACCAGTTCTTCTACACAGGCTCCTGCCTCTTTGGCTTTTTTTGTGTGATAATCCACACAATAGCTGCATTTTGTTACATGAGTTACTGCTACCGCAATGATTTCCTTGGTCTTTGAATCAAGTGAACCTTCAGACCATACTTCATCTGCAAAATTGCGGTATTTTCTGAATGGTTTCGGCGCTTTTTTCAGAGCCTCTCCTAGATTCCTGCGAACCTCTTGATATGTTGACAAATTGTTTTCCCCCTCCATTTTTTCGAGCATCAAAATATAATTAAACTTATATGTTTGGTTGGTTTAAGATATGCACTATTCCCCCCAATAAAAAAACCCCCTTCCAATAAATAAGAAGAGGGTTTATCAAAAAAATCCCCTTCTCATCTTCCAGAGCATGCTCTGTTGGAATTAGCACCATTCAATCATTCGATTGCGGTTGCTGAGGTTTCGCAGGGCCAGACCCTCCACCTCTCTTAATAAGAAGTAAATCATAATTTAATTTAATTCGTAGTTAACAGGTAAGTTTAATTGTTTATTAGCTTAACAGGTATTTATTTACTTCACAAGAACTTTTTCAATTTTTATAACTATTTATCATTTCAGTACGAAACCTCCTTCCACTCTCTGCGTACTAACTACTAGTAGAAGGAAAACTATTTAAGGGGGAATTTTACATGAAAGAAAAAGGCTGTATCAAATGCGGATCCACCAACGCAGGAACAAAAGAAATCGCCACAACCGGAACAGGGCTTTCCAAAATGTTCGATATCCAGCATAACCGCTTCATCGTCGTATTCTGCAAGAACTGCGGCTACTCGGAATTCTATAATAAGGACACTTCCACAGCTTCGAATGTGTTGGATTTCTTTTTTGGTGGGTGAGTTTCTTTAAAGAGGGCGTCCCAAACAATGGAGACGCCCTCCTCTTAGATTGCTTCAGCTTTTATGATGAACCGCTGCTGCGTGACATCAAAATAACCCTTTGACTCGATGCTGCGGTGGATGCTATAAAGCTGTTCCTTATATTTAACAACCTCAAAGTCCGGTAGCTGCCAAGGAATGGCCTTCAAATAATAAACCAATGACCCCACGTCATAAAAACGCTGGATAGGCGATTCCTCTTTGAATAAAGTTATACGAAAACCATTCTCCTCAAGCTCTCTTTTAGCGAAGTCCAGCTGCCAGTGGAGATACTCGTCGTTCAACGGTATCCCGAGCGCTTCATTGATTTCGGCACAATCCGCCCCTCCGACCTGCTGCGTCAGAAAAATCCCTCTGTCCGAGATGACCCTTCTTACCTCGGGTGCAGAATAGGCTTCATGTTTGTTGATGATGAGGTCGAACTGACCTTTTGCAAAAGGGAGGAGATTGTCCTCCTCTATCTCGACCACGGTTACTCCCAATGGGCCTAGCCGCTTTGTGGCGATGGGAAAATTGGGTTTGTAACCTTCCGTTGCGAACACGGATTGTGGAAACGGCTGGAGTTTGGCAAGAAGCTCTCCGCCCCCTGTTCCCATATCGAGCAAGCTTGTCGCTTCTGTGATCAGCTTTTTCGCCATGCTGCCGTAAGACCAGGATAGTAGGCTTGCAGCCATGCGTCCTGTATCCGTCACATAAGAAAAATCCCAACCCGAAAAATCCTGTTCGGCCTCTTTTAAATAGTGGATGAATGATTTGTCATTTAACATGCGATTACCTCCAATTTTATTATGCTTTGTGTAGGATTGCCCGCCGGAGGTCCGCGAGAACGGTCTTATATATCATGCTCCAATAGATTCATATTCTGCAGTCCTTTCTTTTTTCTCCTAATCCTATCAAAACTTTCGAATGTTTTCTGCCGCTTACTGTACCTATTCTGTAAATATTACCATATTTCGATGTTTTAGCTATCTGGAAATTTGACGATATTAATAGTATTGAAAAAGTTCTACATTTTACTTTTTCAACATATACAGGTACTATCCGGAAATTCGAACAAGCACTTTTTAATGGGGGAAAAACAATGAGATCACAATATATCAAATCCTTGGAAAGCTAGCGGGGCACAAGCATCCTCGTGATGGTTAGCGGTATTTATGAAGATGTCCTGGAGCCGCTGGCTAGGCATCTCGAGGCTATGGATGAATCGGAACGGCTATCTCTATTTTTGCGAACTGGCGGCGGGGATACTACCACGGCATTTAATATAGTGAATCTGATCAAGCAGTATTTCAAAGAGTTTGAGATTATCATCCCGAATGTAGCCCATAGTGCAGGAACACTACTGTCACTTGGTGCAAGCCAACTGCTCATGACCAAACAGGCATCTTTAAGCCCGTTTGATCCATCTGTCCGGAATGAACGTATTAACGATGGCATGAATATTAGCTGGCGCGATATGAACTATTTTAAGTCCATTGCTCATGAAAATTCGAACATGTCCACTAATGATCAAACACAGTCGTTACATGCGCTTATTGAAAGTCAGGTCCACCCCTTACTGATCGGACATGCGGAAAGAACCGTCTCACAGATAAGGACGTATGCCCCTCACCTGCTTGGCACCCGCAGCAGCCGTCCACCGGAAGAAATCATCCATCATTTCCTGGAATCCAATACCCATCATAACTTTCGATTCTATAGGGATGAGGTAAAACGCATAGGACTTAACGTTATCCATCCCACCAAAGCGGAAGAAAATCTGATCTTATCTATTTTTGAGGACATTTCTAAGGAACTCGATCTGAATAACCATGAAAATAAACGAGGAAAGGTGAAGGCGCTTATTCAATCGAATGAATACGGAAAGACAGTCTGTATCAACACCAAGGAATATGAGGGTTGGATAGATGAAAATGAGAGGTTTACGAAGGCGAAACTATTATCCTGATGAAAAGAAAGGCATGTCAGCTTGGGAGACATGCCTTTCTTTATTTTCACAAATTTTTTTCAATGACAGCCATCAACTTATGTGGCCCTACACCTTTATTCGATGGAATAACCAATATGTTACCTGTAGCCGGATAGTAACCAGAGGCAAAGCTTACACCGGGGTCATATCCCATAACATGATACTTATATATGCTATCGTTTCGTTTGTCGATCCAGATACCGTACCCATAATATCTATCTGCCCCCACCTCTACATGCGGGGTCAAAAGCCGGCTTGTGATTTCTTCATTCAATAATTTCCGTCCCATTAAGGCTGTCCAAAACTTCCCCATATCTGGTGCTGTTACATAAGCACCGCCATCCGCTCCACCTTTGATAGGTACTGAATAGATATTGCTTCTCCAGGTTCCATCTTCGTTGTCTATATAGCCTGTCGCAGTGTCGGCAGGTAATTGATCGAAGGAGAAATATCCTGAGCCCTTCATTTCACAAGGAAGAAATACATTCTCCTCGACATAATGCGTAAAGCTTTCACCGGTGACGCGTTCAACCACCATGCCCAATAAAACAAATCCGGCATTATTGTAATGGAATCTCTCACCAGGCGGAAACATCATTTTACCCTGCTGGAACATTGGCAAAAAATCTTCCAATTGCTTTATTTGATACATGGGCCTGCTTTTCCACAGATCCTCATAATCCTCCATTACCTCTTCGTCAAAATAATCCGGTATTCCTGAGGTATGGGTTAACAGGTGATGAACGGTCACACTCTTATCAAATTCAGGAAAATCGTACTCTAGAACATCACTGATTTTCGTCTCGAAACCCAGCTTCCCTTCCTGTACCAGCCGTCCGATTGCAATGGCGGTAAAAAGCTTGCAGCCCGAAGCAATCCCGAACCTGGTTTCCACCTTATTTGGCAATCTATCAGACCGATTGGAATATCCGTAGGCAGAACTATATACATCTCCATTTTTGTCCTGCATCCATACTACACCAGAAAAATCAATTTCCCTGGCTTTTTCCTCTATCACACTATTTATCTTCATTTACTCACACATCCTATTGTTTGTTCCAATGGCTAATGCAACTACTAATTGGTTAGGGACTCACTAACAATATTACCATATTATTCTTCTTTCTCTTCTGGCAACATACTAAATATTGCGAATCATTTCCGCAACAGTTCATCCCATTACCTGATACAATAGAAAATATAGAATATCAAAGGGGGAACTCTCTATGAAAATACTTGTTGTTGGTGCAGGGGCAGTCGGCGGCTACTTTGGCGGCAGGCTGTTGGAAAAAGGCGAAGACGTGACGTTTTTGGTAAGGGAGAAGCGGAAAAAACAGCTGGAGGCGACCGGCCTGGTTGTCAAAAGTGTACATGGGGATGCAGTGTTGCAGCCTTCTCTCCTTACAAGCGGTCAACAGGTGGAAGCCTATGACGTCATTTTATTATCCATGAAGGCTTATCACTTGGAGGCAGCAGTGGAGGATTTCAAACCGTATGTCGGTCCTGGGACGATGATCGTTCCGTTGTTGAACGGCATATCACATGTGGAAAAGCTCGTTACCGCTTTTGATGAAAAGAATGTCCTCGGCGGCTTGTGCTTTGTGGAATCGACGCTGGATGCAGAGGGCAGCATCGTGCAGACGAGTGGCATCCATGATCTGGTATTCGGCGAGCGCACGGGAGAACAGACCGAACGTGTGATGAAGCTTGCTGAAGTGTTTGGTGGTACGAAGAGCAATTTTGTCCTATCTGAAAATATCAACCGGGATATGTGGCATAAGTATCTGTTTATCGCCACTTTGGCAGGTGTGACGACTCTGTTCCGCTCCCCGATAGGGCCAATCAGGGAAGATTCTCTGGGCGCTGCTACGGTAAAAGATACCTTGCATGAAGTGGCGGCCGTGATGCGCAGTGTCAATGCCCCGATTGCGGAAAATATCGTGGACCTGAACTGGGACAAGCTCCACAGCATCGAAGCTGGCATGAAATCCTCCATGCAGCGTGACATGGAAAAAGGATTACCGGTTGAAGCGGACCACTTTTTCGGTTATCTGCTTGGGCTTGCGGCAGACAAAGAGATTTCCGTACCGACTTTGGAGAAAATCTACGCCAATTTGCGTATTTATGAAGGACAATAGCGTGAAAAGGGTGCTTCCTGGCGGACAGGGGCACCCTTCTTTTAATTATAAGCAGGTAATAAAGGGGTTTGACTTTGGTTGAAATTACGAATCGATCCAAAACGATGGTTAATCGATCCAAAATCATGCATAATCAATCCACTTCATGCAGTAATCTGTCCAAAACCCACCTTAATCTGTCCACTTTTTGCTTTAATCTGTCATCTATACAATAACTGGAAAAAAACAAGTTACCCAAAACCGTATTCCGACCAAAAAAAGCGACCTCCCACACAAAAAGCGCGGGAGGTCGCCATCATTCTTTTAGTAAGCCTTCGCCCAATACACCATATGCTTCGCTTTCGAACCACAGCACACGCACTCATCCGCCAAGCTCTCCTGCTCAAACGGCATGCAGCGCGAGGTTGCACTTGTTTCTTCCTTGATCTTGTCCTCGCAGCTCTGCTCGCCACACCACATCGCCTTGATGAAGCCCGCTTTTTCCTCGAGCTGCGTCTTGAACTCGTCAAAGGTCACGGCGACGCTTGTCTTCTCCTCCCGATGCTGTCTTGCTTTTTCCAGCAGGCTCGCTTGGATATCCTCAAGCACCGAAGCAATGGTCGCTTCCAATCCATCCACCGATACCGTCAGTTTTTCACCCGTATCACGGCGCACGAGCACGACCTGGTTCTGCTCGATATCACGAGGACCAGCCTCGAGGCGAAGTGGAATTCCTTTCATTTCATACTCATTGAATTTCCAGCCTGGCTTCTTGTCGCTCGCATCAATGCCGACGCGGAACTGTGCATCCAGACGCTCCTTCAAGTCGTAGGCAAAATCAAGCACTCCCTCTTTATGCTGTGCAATCGGAACAATCATCAGCTGGGTTGGCGCAATTCGGGGTGGAACGACCAAGCCCCGGTCATCACCGTGGACCATGATCATGGCGCCGATGATGCGCGTCGTAAAGCCCCATGAGGTCTGCTGCACATACTGCTGCTTTCCTTCGCGGTCGAGGAACTGGATGCCGAACGCCTTCGCAAAACCGTCCCCAAGATGATGGGACGTCGCGGACTGAAGCGCCTTCCCGTCATGCATCAAGCTTTCGATCGTATACGTATGCTTCGCTCCGGCAAACTTTTCCTTCTCTGTTTTCTGCCCCTTCACGACCGGAATCGCGAGGAACTTTTCGCAGATCTCCGCATACACTTCGAGCATCTTCACCGTTTCCTCCTGGGCAAGCTCCTCTGTCTCATGGCACGTATGACCCTCCTGCCACAGGAACTCTAGTGTACGAAGAAATGGACGGGTCGTCTTCTCCCAACGCACCACGTTCGCCCATTGATTGTACAGCTTCGGCAGGTCGCGGTAGGAATGGATGATATTTTTGTAGTGCTCCCCGAAAAGCACCTCGGATGTCGGGCGCACGACCAGACGCTCTCCAAGCTTCTCATCGCCGCCATGTGTCACCCAAGCCACTTCCGGCGCAAAGCCTTCGATATGGTCCTTCTCTTTTTGCAGCAGGCTCTCCGGAATGAAAAGCGGCATGTACACATTCTCATGGCCGGTTTCCTTGATGCGGCGGTCCAGTTCATTCCTGATATTTTCCCATAGTGCATAGCCATAAGGACGGATGATCATCGAGCCGCGCACACTTGAATAATCCACAAGCTCCGCCTTCGTCACGACATCGGTATACCACTGTGCGAAATCCTCATCCATTCCGGTAATTCTCTCTACAAACTTCTTGCTCATCGCAAACACCTCTTTTATCAAAATAAAAAAAGCCACGCTCGTATAAGGGACCATTTCTGGCGGTACCACCCTCATTCAAAGCATCGCTTTACACTCTTCCATGGTAACGGTTTTGAACCGCTGCATCTTCACACTTATCCGATACAGAACTCCGAGGCAGGTTCGAATGAACATCCATAGGCGCCTTTCACCAATCAGCACCCTCTCTAAATAGACGCGACCATCCTACTAGTCCTCTTCCACGTTTTCATTATTTGAAAAGATTATATCCACTTTGGTATGTATTGTCAATATTCCTAAAAAGGAAGCTCGTTCGTCATGTAGTCGATGCCAAGCTCCTCAAACCAAGCATTCAGGCCCGACCATAAATTCTCACAGAGTATATAGAGAGTTTCATTATCGCGAAGATCCCCAGCTTCAAGAAACTCCACAAGCTCCCGGTAGCCATTCGGCTTTGATTTCAAATGCAGAGACTCCTCATAGGTCCGAGCTCTTGTTGTGTAGTATGTACGGTTGGCCAACCCGACCAATTTTGCGGTCTGCCAGGCCAGATCCTTTGCTCCAAGCTGAATATAGCTAGAATTCCCATTTTCATAATTGTTCCTGATTTTGCCCATCGTTTCATACGGCTCCCAGATCATGAATATCCGCATCATGTCCCGCACCGATTCCTCCGATGCCTGAAACGGTACTTCCTTCAACTCAGCAAAAATCCCCTCCGGATCATGGATAGCTAAAACATTGACGAATGATCCTGCCCAGATGGACCAGTTATCATCCATCCTTCTTGCCCGTTCAAACAGCTTGCTCTTTTCGCGGCAGCTGAGCTCCAGTTTGAACTTGCCGTAAATGAATTCATGACCCGGAATCGATACGCCGTCCTTTGTCACCACGTGCATCTCTATATCGGAATAAAGGCCCTCTTTTTGATAAGCAGTGGAGCCGTACACACCTACCGCTATGATATCCTCCCCATATCTTTTCATCAATCGATCTGTTATAGTCCGGATCATGTTCATCTTCTCTTCCCTCGTTGTAGGTGAAGGGTATGCCAGCATGCTCTTAATCCCCAATCTCAATCAATTCTGTCTTCGTCCCTATTTTCACGGCCTGATAGCTTGCTCCTGCAACCGTTCGAAAAAGGATTCCCTGTACCGATTCATCCTGACTGGCCAATTCCAGCATTTCTTCTTTTGATAGTTCATTGGAATCAAACATAACCGTGCCTTTTATTCTTAGGTCGTTGTCTTCGAGCTTCTCCAGTTCCACAATCTCGTGGTCCAGCATTCTTTCTTCAATCCAACCGGCAATCAGCGGTTCGATGCTATCTACATTTATCGCAAGCCCCTTACTATGGGTCAAGGTGATATCATATGTCAAAAGCTGATGGCCCAGTTCCTCGTCCCCTTCCACCGAAAAGGTCATTTCGTTAAGGCTTACCTCCATGGGCTCGCTCGTTTGCGGATCTGCACTACAGCCACCCAGCAGGAATGCGAACAGGACAATAAAAATAAAGCCCTTACATTTTGCGGCACTCATCAGATTGCCTCCTTTTTAAAAATGCGCTCGTTTAAAATCTTAACATAATTTCCTGAAAATGGAGAGGGATAGCTTCCTTATTTTCAGATTTTTTGAAACTTTACATTTATAGTTCCGTATAACTAGAATAGTAGGGAGGCGAGGCATTCCTCCAATCTGAAAATGAAAGTAGGGACCGCACATGACCAAAGCACAAATCATCCAGCACCATCAACAATTCATGAACTGGGTACAAACACTGGGCGACCTCTCAGAACCTCAATGGAGAGCACCCATTTCACATGAAAAATGGACCGTCGCAGAAGTGATCGGCCATCTGATTCCATGGGATGAATTTGTCCTACATAAGAGAATACCTTATTTTCTGACTGGCGAAACATTACCGGCAGCACCAAACCCGAAAGTGGTAAACGAACTCGGGGCCAAGGATGCGAGAAGAGAAGATTATCAAGTGACCATCCGGCGCTTTCTTTCTACTAGGAGGCAGCTGTTGGAGGAGATCGGGCAAATCGAGGCGCACTATTGGGAGCAGGAGATTACAATCGGTACGACTACTATAAGACTATCGGATTATTTTACGGAACTTGCCAAACATGATAACCATCACGCTGACCAAATCAAAGCCATCCTTTGAAACTTTTTCTGCCTGTTGCCGTCTAGTGTTTTAAAGGGGGATTAACTATGAAATCCAAATTTATTTTGCTTGCGTTCTTTCTTTTGCTACTACTCGCATTAGCAGGCTGTGGCAAAACAGGAGCAACGGATGCTGCAGGGAAGAAAATATACCCTCCTGATGAACAGGGGTACGTGATGATTGACGGTGAAGAGAAAAAATTAGAAAAAGGGAACTACTTTTGGGAATTGAAAAAGGGATTATCCTCAGAGGTTATCCAGACTGATGCGGCTTCTCCCAATCAGATAGCAGAAAACGTTGAAGCGATTTCTGCTCCGCCTGACACGGAAATGTCATTTAAGCTTGTCGGCGATCCTACAATTACGGTCTACCTCTGGAATGAGCAGGACCGCGAAAAAGAAATTGAACTCCAGGATGAAAAATTCCACACCCCAACAGAAAAGGGCAGGTACATTTATGAAGTATTGGCAAAATGGGATAACGGAGAAATTTCCTATACCTATGTCATCGAGCTGGAGTAAGCGGGCCGGGATAACCCTCCCGCCCCCTACCCACCTATCACTCTCGCAGACAGCAGCTCCAATTCTGCTAGCTTTTCCTCACGTGCTTCTTCATCCAATCGATACTTATCCTCCAATATCTCCCACAGTCTTTCTCCCTTTTCCTCAATGGACAAAGGTAGCCGCTTCACAATCGTCCGATACTCAGCCAGAAACTCCGTATAGGAAATCCATGAAAGATCAAATTGCTCCTCCAGTTCCCTTTTCAGCTTGCGGGTCAGCTTGGGACTGGCACCATTGGAGGTGACCGCCACTTGCAGATTGCCGCGCCTCACCGTTGCAGGGAAGGTAACATTTCCTTCTCCGGATTCATCCACAACACACACAAGCTGCGAAGGCGGCAGCGTACGAACCAACTCCGCGTTCACGTCCCGGTTGTTCGTGGCCAGAATGACAAGAAATGCTTCTGTAAAATCCGAAGCCAACGCTCCCCGTTCCACCAGCTTATATCCTTTTATTACAGAAAGCTCCTGCACCTCCTCCGAAAATTCTGGCGCAATAAAGGTGATATCCGCCTGCTCCGCATCCAGCACCTTCGCCTTGCGCGCAGCTATTCTGCCGCCACCGGCAATCACTACCCTCTTTCCTCTCAAATCAATGACTAGCGGCTGCATATTCCGCCTCCTTTCCTAACGTTCGTTCCACGACGATATCCAAGATAGCCTGATGACGGCTCAGCGGCTCGATCAGAACGATGTCCTGTCCGTCACCCCGTCTTTTCTTCACCTCACGGGACACTTCACTCAACAATAGTCCGGCAAATAGCAGGTACGGAACAACAATCACTCTCCCTTCTGCAACTTTGCTGATCTCCTCGATTCCCTCTGCAAATAAAGGCGTGGTTGCCGCCAAATAGCATACCTCCACCCGGGAGTTTCCAAACCTCTCACCTATGCCTTCTTTTATCAAAGCAAAGGCTTCATGGATGGCAGGATCGCTGCTTCCCCTCCCCACCAGCAGAAGGGAGTCGAAAGCCGTCACTTCCCCGGCATTCGCCCTAACCAGCTCACAGATTCCCCTGACGATCCTCTCCTGCACCCCAAAGGCTTCAGCCATCTCGACGCTCACTCTGGGATACCTTTCACGCAAAGGCGCCAACGCTTCTGGGATATCCTCTTTTATATGTCCTGCGGTTAAAAGAAAGATCGGGACGACAGTGATTTCCGTCGCACCCCTTATCACACAGCGCTCAAATCCTTCCGCAATAAAAGGGGCGGCCAGCTCCAGAAAACTGATCTCCTGAATGCGAACAGGCACTTTCTCGATTACCTTCTGCAAAAATCCTTTCGCTTCTTCCGCTCCCTGTTTGGAACGGGTTCCATGTCCAATGTACAGAATCGCTTTCGACACAGGCGGTAAACCTCCTTTTATCCATGAACAACCGGCAAGTGAGGGACAATCTCCTCCTCAAACCAGTGCAATCTTTCGTGAAGCTTCACCACTTCCCCAATGACAATCATGCTTGGGTTGCTGATGCTGGCTTCCTTCACCTTGCGTTCTATGTTTGCGAGTGTGCCGACAACTGTCCGCTGCTCATTCAACGTACCCCAGTGAACAAGTGCAATCGGAGTTCTGGGGGATTTCCCATTCTCCAGCAGGTGACGGAGGATGTTCGGCAGCTGGGAGACGCCCATATAGACGCAGATCGTATCCACCGCATGCGCAAGATTGGCCCATTGGTGCTCCGCCTCCTTATCCCCTGCCTGATGTCCCGTCACAAAGGCAAAGCTTTTGCTTAACGTCCGGTGAGTGACCGGAATCCCTGCATAAGCTGCAGCCCCGATACCAGCCGTGATTCCTGGCACTACCTCGAAAGGCACATCATTCTTTGCGCACTCCTCCGCTTCCTCGCCGCCGCGGCCGAACACGAAAGGGTCTCCACCTTTCAATCGCACGACCTGCAGTCCTTTTTTTGCATATTTGATGAGAAAGTGATTGATCGTCTCCTGCTTCATAGTGTGGTAATGCGGGAGCTTTCCACAGTAGACAAGCTGGGCTTCCTTTCTTGCATAGTTTAATAGTTCAGGATTCACGAGACGGTCGTACAGGATGACGTCGGCCTTCTCGAGGCAGCGCAATCCCTTCACCGTTATCAATTCGGGGTCCCCAGGTCCTGCACCAACTAAATACACCTTTCCTGTCATGCGCTACCACCCTTTCTCCTCTGGATCTAAAATATAGCCGCTCTTTTTTCCCAGGCGTTTTTTCTCTCGTAAAATAATTTCCTTTACTCTTGGTCCTTTCAGATAAAACTTCTCCAGTTCCACATCCAGATGCTGAAATGCTGCTTCATCATTCTCTGCAAAAATAACGGATACGATTTCCTTTGCCTCGAGGGCTACATCAAATCTATACAGATATGCCATCGATTTCTTTTCCTAAAATAGTATCGAGTACATGCTGAAGAGCAGGAACTCCGACCCGTCCCACGAAGTCGAAGAATGACTCACCCTTATCCTTCTCGGCCAGGAAGTAGAGAAGCAGCTCCTCGAGGACATCCGTCAAATCATCAGCCTCAACCTTCCCCTTCAGCTTTTCATTGAACTTCCCGCCTTTATTCAATGTGCCTCCTACATAGATTTCATAGGCTTCGACCATTTCCTTCTTTTCATTGCGCACCTTCATCCCCTGGAGGCCGATATCGGCAATCTGGCGCTGTCCGCAGGAATTCGGGCAGCCGACCATATGCATGCGGATCGGCACATCAAGGCTGATCCGTGCATCCAGTTCCTCGGCGATGAGGCGCATCCGTTCCTTCGTTTCCACCAATGCAAGATTGCAATATTCGATTCCTGTGCATGACACCGCATGGCCGATGAAGGAATTCGGATTGATCGAGATGCGCTCGAAAATCGGCTCCTTCAGCAGTGCCTCTACGTTTTCAGATGGGATATTCGGGATGATCAGATTCTGGGAGTTACAGGTACGGATCTCCCCGTTTCCATATTTTCCGGAGATTCTCGCGAGCTCAAACACCTCTTCTGCATCGAGGCGCCCTACAGGTACATTGAAACCGAGGAACTTCAAGCCTTCCTGCTTCTGATCCTGGACACCGTAGAAATAGCCGGCATTCCATTCTTCCTTTGGCTCCTCGCCCTTGGAAGGAAGCGGACCTGTGTATTCCAGGAGCTTTTCCTTGAACTTTTCCGGTCCCCAATCCGCGACAAGGAATTTCAAGCGGGCGAGATGGCGCTTCTCCCGGTAGCCGAAATCGCGGAAAATCGTCGTAACCGCAATTGCCACTTCAAGCGTCCGCTCCGGTTCCACGAACACATCGATCGTTTCTGCCAGGAAAGGTCTTGAGGATAACCCCCCACCCACTTTCAGATGGAAGCCATTCTTCTCCACCCCATCGATCACCTTTGTTGCCGGCGTAAAAGAGACACAGTTGATTTCCGCGTTCGATGCGTTCTTCTTGTTGGCGCTGATCGACATTTTGTATTTTCGTGGCAGGTTCGAAAAATCCTCATTTTTCTGAAAGAAGTCATAGACCTCTTTTACAATGGCGCTCGTGTCAAACAGCTCATCCGGATCAAGGCCTGTGATCGGATTTCCGACAATGGTCCGCGTTATATCGCCGCACGCCCCGGCACTCGAAAGTCCTACCGCTTCCAGGCGCTTGAAAATATCGGGAATCTGCCCTATCTCCAGCCAATGGAACTGAATCGCCTGCCTTGTCGTGATATCAAACACACCCCGACCGTAATCCCTGGCAATCCCCGCTAGCGTCTCGACCTGCGCCTTTGAAAGGATCCCCGATGGCACATTCACACGCATCATGAAGTAGCCATCCTCCTTCGGTCGCTGCAAATAGAGTCCCGCCCATTTGAATAGATCCCACTGATCCTCCGGGATGGACGCAAAACCATTTTGTGCGTAGTAGGGGATGTCCTCCAAAATCCGCAGCCCATCCTTCTCGAGCTTCGCCTTCTCCGTCTTGTTCAACTTCTCGTTATCTTTCCAATGCTTTACATATGCCAATCTGTTCCCCTCCTAGATAATTTTCTGTAATCGCAGGTAGTCAAGAATGGTCGTTACCGACTCTTCCACACTAGAACGTTCGGAATGGATGGTGATCTCCGCCTTTACCGGTGCCTCATAAGGGGAATCGATTCCTGTAAAATCCTTGATTTCCCCGCGGCGCGCCTTTGCGTACAGCTGCTTCGGATCTCTTTTTTCACATTCCTCAAGCGGACAGTCGACAAAGACTTCGATGAATTCCGCCTCTTCAAACAGCTGACGGACCTGCTCCCTGTCTGCCCTAAACGGCGAAATGAAGGCGGTCGTGACAATCTTCCCGCTGTCGACGAAGAGCTTCGCCACCTCCCCGATACGCCGGATATTTTCATTTCGGTCCTTTTCCGAGAAGCCAAGATCCCGATTCAATCCATGCCGGACGTTATCCCCATCAAGCACATACTCGTTGATGCCCTGGCGGTACAGCTCCTTGGATACGGCATTGGCGATGGTGGATTTTCCGGAGCCCGACAGGCCTGTAAACCAGAGCACACTGCTTCCATGGCCGTTCTGCACCCTGCGCTCCTCTTTTGTAATGGCAGTTTCATGCCAGGTGATGTTCGTTGCTTTTGTCATAAAAACGTTCCTCCTTATACGGCCGCTGCTTTATTGAGTCCTTCGATCAATACCTCGATTACTTCCTTTCTGCTGAAGGTGGAAGGCGGAAGCTCGCCTGAACGCAGCATCTCCCTAACCTTCGTCCCTGATAAAATAACCCTGTCGTCTTTACCATGCGGGCAGGTTTTATCCGATGCCATCCCTTCGCACTTATTGCAGTAGAAGCTGTGTTCAAAGAACAATGGCTTGATGCCGAGTTCCTCTTCGGTAAAATGGCTGAAAATATGCTGTGCATCATAGGTTCCGTAATAGTCGCCAACACCTGCGTGGTCGCGGCCGACGATAAAATGCGTGCAGCCGAAATTTTTTCTGGCGATGGCATGAAAAATCGCTTCCCTCGGTCCCGCATAGCGCATTGCTGCAGGGTAGACCGCCAATTGAACACGGTCTTTCGGATAATAGTTTTCCAAGAGGACGCGATAGCTTCTGAGCCTGACATCTGCCGGAATGTCATCTGATTTTGTTTCACCTACAAGCGGATTGAGGAAAAGTCCGTCGACCGTTTCAAGCGCCGCCTTCTGGATATACTCATGAGCGCGGTGCACTGGATTTCTCGTCTGGAAGCCGACGACCGTTTTCCAGCCCTTCGCCTCAAACAGTGCCCGCGTCTCTTTCGGCTCAAGCCAGACATCTGCCGCAACACCCTTGTCAGGCTTTTTGATCAGTGTCACCTCTCCCGCCACATAAATGTCGCCACGTTCAAATAGCCGCTTGACGCCGGGATGTGCAAGCTCTTCAGTTTTGTATACTTCCCTCGCCTCCTTGGATAGGTCGGGTTCATACCATTCGGACACCGTGATCACGCCGTAGGTTTCGTTTTCGTGTGTAAGCTTATAGGTCTCGCCTTTTGTGAAGCTTGCTGCTACTTCTTTTGTCACTGGCAGGGTAACGGGAACCGACCAGACGGTGCCATTTTCGAGGCGCAGATTTTCCACGACCGATTCGTAATCCCCTTTTCCGAGAAAGCCTGTCAACGGACTGAAGAGGCCGACCCCGATCAGTTCGAGATCGCTCAGGGCGATGGCATCTATTTGAATCTCTCTTTCTATAAGACTCGTATCATAATTTGGATGATAGGCCTGCACGAGTGTGCCGCCATGTGGTGTTGGCAAGGACATTTTATTCAACCTCTCTTTTTTAAAATTAATCTTTACTCGATACCGGTATTGCCTGCGCCGTTGTACGGAGCATCAAAAATCTCACCCCGAACACGGAAACGAGCACGCCAAGCATCGCAATGACCGGATACATATTCTGTTCGATCAGCAGCTGAATCAATGTGTAGGAAAGCACCATCGATAGAACCGGGGAGACAACCCAGACGACCAGCAGCTGCACGACAATATCCTTTTTCAGCACCGCTCTTCCCTGTTTCACAAACCCGATGCCGATAATGGATGAAGTCGTGATCTGGGTGAGTGGTACAGGTATGCCAAAAAGGGACGCCGCCGTCACTATTCCCGCTCCTGTCCCGGAGATCACACAGCCTTCCTCCAGCTTGATCTTCGTGATTTTCTTGCCATTCGTCTCCAGCACCCGCTGCCCAAGAAGCAGTGCTCCCGCCGCTACGAACAATCCTCCCCAAAAAATTCCTTGGTCTGTGTCCATGATGCCTGCACCGACCAGCGGACCAACGGCATTTGCGACATTGTTCATGCCTGCCGAGAAGGCTTCGAATACGCCCATCACGATAACAAGGACCGATAAGACCGGGACCGACTTTTTTGACTTCACCCATTTGTCTATGAATCTATGCTCCAGCAACCAGGCAGCCGCAATCGCGATGAAGAAGGCGACTACCGGTGTAAGAAGCCAAAACAGTACAATCCAAGCAAGCTTTCCGGCAAATACAGATTGATAGACGATTCCTGCACCGACTACCGACCCGACTGTCACTTCGCTCGTGGATAGGGGGATGCCGAATAGATTCGCTAAAAATAGGGATAGTGCCGCGGACGTAATGACAATCAGTGCCACCGCAACGGTAAAAGTACTTTGCGGCACAATCCCGCTTCCCATCGTTTTGACCACCTCTCCGCCACCGAGCCACGCTCCAAAGAACACGGCGATCCCACATAAAACCAAAGCTGCATTTCTCTTCACAACGCCTGACCCATAGGCGATTCCCATGGATGCTGCCGCACCGCTCGCTCCAATATTCATGGCGAAAAAAAGACCAACGATGACGGCTATGGTAACTAGCATGCTTCTTCCTCCTTTAACCTCAGACCATCCCTAATTTGTATGAAGGCCGCATTCCGTTTTGCCGCTGCCGACCCAGCGCCCTGCCCTGGAGTCCCCTCCGTCGCCGACCGCCTGCGTACAGGGAAAGCAGCCGATGCTCGGATAGCCATGGTCATGCAACTCGTTATAGGGCAGATCTTGCTTGCGGATGTGCATCCAGACGTCCTCCCACGACCAATGGATGAGGGGACAGATTTTGATGTTCTGGAACTTATCATCCCGATTCAGAAAGTTTGTTTGTGCACGAGTCGGTGACTGCTCCCTTCTAAGACCGGATATCCAAGCCTCTTTCGGGGTTAAAGCTTCCCTTAGCGGTTCCACTTTCCTTATCTGACAGCATCGTCCCGGATCTCTTTTCCAAAGGGCGGTTCCGTGAATGGCGGCCTGTTCCTCCAATGTGAGCGCTGGCTTTCTTTTTTCGATTTGAAGGTTTGGGAACCGCGCTTCTATCTTCCTGATCACCTCATAGGTTTCCGGAAAATGTAGCTCAGTGTCCAGGAACACAATGTGTGCATCGGGCTTCACCTCGTAAATCAGATCAATCAGGACCATCGCCTCCGCCCCAAAGCTTGAGGCATAGACAATTTCGTTATCCCTGTAGGTGTGGTAGGCCCATTCGAGCAATTCCTTTGCACCTTTTGTTTTGGTCTCCATCGGAAAATGGGAAACTTCTTTCCAATTCTTGTACGTTATTTTCTCCGTCATCTGTTTTGCTGCTCCTTTCTTGTCCACGAAAAAAGGCAGCCCTTCTGCATGTGTGTACATGCAGAAGGACCGCCTCTAGTTTTCTAGTCAGCGCCTATTGATTTTTCTGAAGGCGAACCTTCTCATTTTTTTCGATCTGAATGACTTTTCCATCCTGTACCACCAAGGTGATAGATCCGAATTTCACAGATTGCAGCATTCTTTCCAAATGAACCATGACATCTTCCCATTCCGCCGATTTCAGATTGGCTCGCCTCCTCTATTCAAATGCTCCGACGCCTCTAAGGGGGGAAAGCGCCAGAGCTGGACAGTAAGCAAACTTGGGTCTTAGAAAATAAAAAACGCCTCTCCCATTTGGAAAAGGCGCATAAATTAAATATGCAGCACCTTATCTTCCAAAATGGGTATCCATTTTGCTGGAATTGGCACCTTGCTTACAGCAGGTTGCCGGGCTTCAACGGGCCAGTCCCTCAGCCGCTCTAGATAAGCGTCTATTATTGTTTGAACGATGTTAGCTACGTTTGTTACTGCTTGATATTAAAATTAATCCTACCATACACATATGAATTGTCAACAATGTTTTTGCCTATTTTTTTGAATTTTTTATTTTTTGGGAGGATGGTCCTAGACTTGTCGATTCCCCTCTATGCAAAAAAGCTGCAGATGTAAAAACACCTGCAGCTTTTTCTTATATACACTTATTCATTTCAATCTCTTTACGTTTTTCCGTCACCAGTACATTCAGATGGCGATACAGGTTGACGAATTCTCCTGGCAGCAGACCGCCGTACTCTCCGTCCAGGTTCAACTGCATTTTCTCATCGGTATGGACCTTTACACGGTTGGCTTTTGTGTAGATCACATGAGGATCCTTCACGTGCTCACCGCGAAGAGCAAGCGTCGCGACACGGATAAAGTCGGCGATGTTTGCTTTCTTCAAAATGATCAAATCAAACATCCCGTCGTTCATGCAGGAGTCCGGTGCAAGCTTCTCGAATCCTCCGACAGAGTTGGACAGTGATACGAGGAATAGCATGATTTCGCCTTCAAAGATTTTTCCATCATATTCGATCTGTACATTGGTCGGTCTGATCGAAGGCAGCATTTCCATCCCCTTCAGGTAGTAGGCCAGCTGTCCGATGATCGTTTTCAGCTTGCTAGGAACCTCATAGGAAAGCTCGGTCATTTTTCCGCCACCTGCGATGTTCATGAAGTATTGGTCATTGGCTTTCCCGATATCGACCGGCATCGGGACTCCGTTTGCAATGACATCGACACATGCGATGATGTCATCTCTCGGCAGGTCAAGGGCGCGCGCAAAATCGTTGGTCGTTCCAACCGGGATGATCCCTAGCTGTGGACGATAATCCTGTTCCGCAAGTCCGTTGACCACTTCGTTGATTGTTCCGTCACCACCTGCAGCGACAACCAGGTCATATCTGCGTTCAACCGCAAGCCTTGCAGCCACCGTCGCATCTCCATGACCGGTGGTAGCATGACAGGAGGCTTCATATCCAGCCTGTTCCAACCTCACTAAAACCTCTGGCAAGTGTTTTTTAAACGCTTCACGCCCAGATGTTGGATTATATATTACTCTCGCTCGTTTCATTTTCCCATCATCCTATATTTATATTTAAACGCTTCTATATTAAATTCTCTCGATGTCTACTGGCACTTTTTGAAGTCACTCTAATTTAACTATAATTTCCAAACGAACCTGGGTCAACCTCAAAATGACCCCAGATAACATATTAGCCTATTCCCAGCATCAGATGCAATTAAAACGAAAATTTCGAGAACCGTAAACTTTGTAACAAAAAGGGCCAGACCCCAAGCAGTACTACATTCTGTAGCAAATTCCTGCCGGGGTCTGGCCCTCTTTTTTAAATTTTTTTCAACCTGCTTGCTTATTTTTGCTCTTCTACGTTTGTTTCTTTTTTGTCGGTGCTTTTTGTTGTGCTGATTTCGTTTGTCAGGCTGTCGATGCTGTGGCGGATGTTGCCTTTGCCTGAGAAGTTTTCGATCAGCTCTTTTACGTCGATGCCGGATGATGCTTTCAGGGATTCCTGAAGCGTGGACATCAGGTTCGTTGCGTAGCCTGTGATTTTGTTGGCACCGCCGTTTTCACCGCTGCTGCCAGTGTCAACAACCGTGATCTTATCGATGTTACCAAGTGGAGCTGCCACTTGCTTCGCGTATTCAGGAAGCATTTTGATGATCATATCCAAGATAGCCGCTTGGCCGAACTGTTCGAATGCTTCTGCGATCTTTTCCTTCGCTTCAGCTTCTGCAAGACCCTTCAGGCGGATAACTTCCGCTTCGGATTCCCCTTGCGCTCTTTGTGCGTCGGCTTTTGCCACACCGTCGATACGGATCTTTTCCGCTTCCGCTTTTGCCATTGCTTCGATGCGATATTTCGTTGCATCAGCTTCTGCCATTTGTTTGGCCTTATCCGCTGCTGCTGCCTGCTCTACAGAGTAACGATCCGCATCGGCTTTTTTCTTCACTTCGGAATCATACTGGCGCTCACGACGCAGGATCTCTTTTTCCTCAAGCTCAATCTGCTTTTGACGCTCGATGATCTGAACCTGCATTTGCTGCTCGGTTACTTCCTGCTTCGCGCGCGCTTCCTCAAGGTGGTACGCCTGGTCGGCACGAGCTTTAGCAATATCTTGCTCTCTGCGATATTCAGCCATTTTCATTTGGTTATGCTTTTCCGCTTCCGCGATTTCAGTCGCACGCTCAAGCTCTGCACGTTGCGCGTCTTTGGATGCTTCCGCACGCTTGATTCGCGTTTCTTTGTCCGCTTCTGCTGTTGCAATGTCTGCGTCACGCTTTACTTGCGCAATACGTGGTTTACCAAGGGATTCTAAGTAACCGTTGCTATCACGAATATCACGGATTGTGAAGGAGACGATGATCAATCCCATTTTCGCCAGATCCTGTGATGCAACCCTTTGTACTTCCTGTGAGAATTTCTCGCGATTTTTATAAATTTCTTCTACAGTCATAGATCCTAAAATAGAACGCAGGTGACCTTCAAGTACTTCACGCGCCTCATTTTCCATGTCTTCTTTAGCTTTCCCTAAAAATTGCTCGGCAGCTGTTGCAATATCGCCGATCGAGTTGCCGATCTTGATGATTGCCGTACCGTCCGCCATTACAGGTACACCTTGCTCTGTGTATACTTCCGGAGTTTTTACGTCCAGTTTAATAGATAGCAAGCTTAGTGGATCGGATTGCTGGAACACCGGCACGATGAACGCTCCGCCGCCTCGTACAATCTTAATCTTGTTTCCTGATTCATCCACGTGTACATTTTTTCCGCCTAGATAACTACCAGTGATAATCAATGCTTCATCCGGTCCTGCCGTCTTGTAGCGTGCAACAAACACGACTACCAGTGCAAAAATCAGGATGGCGACGACTGCGATAATGATGGCGATTTCTCCAAATACCATGTGCTTTTCCCCCTATTGATTATAAGATTCTAATACTTTTTCGTACGGGGTCACAAAAACTACCCCTTTTTGGACATCGATGATCAGTACTTCCGTTTCGTATGGGATTGCTTCATTCTCAAAGCTCTGCGCCGATTTGGAGACGGTGCTGCCGCCGATGCTCAGTACCACTTCCCCAAAGCCGTCCTTCGGTATGGAAATGATGACCTTGGCAAGCTTCCCTTTCATGTCATCATCCGAATATCCGAGTGAAGCCTCGGCAGAACGGATCGGCACAAAAACGAATACATGCAGCAAAGTGACTAATATGCTCGAGATAACGGTGGATGCGCCCAACACAAACCAATCTGTCAGTGGTGAAAACTTATCCAGCAAATAGCCTGATGCACTGAACACCGTCAAAAATGATAAAATAAGTGCCGGATCCACAGGTATGACATCAAAAATTCCATCCACAATATCAGACAGCAGAATATAAATAAGTGTCAAGCTTCCAAAAACAATGAGGCCCCAAAAATAAACCTGCATCATTTCCATTCCAAACAACGCCATAGGCAATCGGTCCTTTCCTGGGGACAGGTTCCTTGTCCCACCTTTTCTCCAAATCTAATCAGGCTACTCCCAACTTCACTTCCACTGATCGCCTCCCCCATTTGTACTTCCAGTAGTATATACGGAAGAAATCCCTCCCAGGTTTCAAAAATCGGCAAAGATTATTTACCAACTGTTTAAAAGCTTGTGGAAGGTGTAAAATAGAATAGAGACTATTATGAATATACGAAAAATTAACTACATCTCTTCCATAATAAACCAATACAGAGAGGAAAACCATTGCAAATGATAAAAAAGTTACTGATTGGATCATCCTGCATCGCACTCCTTGCAGCATGCAGTCCCCTTGAAACCTTATCCGGTGAAGAACCTGTAATGATAAGCAGTAGACACTCTTCAAAATCGCCTGAGCTTTCCCCTACCAAAGAGAAATGGGAAGGATTTTTCAACAAGGAGGTAGCGGTTGTGGAGGAAGAACCCGAAGAAGAAACCCCAGCAGAGCCAACTGATGAAGAGCCTAGCGAACCCGTGACCGGCGAACCATCGGATGCTCCCCCTGAAGAAGAAGCAATCCCTGTTGTCGCGAACCCGACAGCGATCAATGTGATGGTCAATAAATTCTGGGCCTTGCCGGATGGGTACCGCCCACCTGATTTGATCCGTCCGAATGTGCCATTTTCCTTTGGCAACGAAAACAGCGACCGCTCCAAGCTGCGCATGGAGGCTGCCGAAGCATTGGAGATGATGTTTGCCGGCGCTGCTTCTGAAGGCATCGAGCTCTACGCCCGCTCCGGATTCCGATCCTTCGAAACCCAGGAATCCATTTTCAAAAATGAAATTGCAACCTATGGCTACGAACAGGCCGTTCTATATGTGGCCCGTCCCGGAACAAGTGAGCACCAGACCGGACTCACGATGGACATCACCGCCAAAAGCGTAGGATTGGAGCTTGTCGAGAGCTTCGAAAACACCGCCGAGGGCAAATGGCTCGCGGCCAACGCCCATCACTATGGTTTCATCCTGCGCTATCCGAAAGGGAAGACGAATATTACCGGCTATGCATTTGAACCGTGGCATTACCGCTATGTCGGGGTGGATATCGCAACTGATATTTTTAATAGAGGGATTACGTTGGAAGAATATATGGGTGATGTTCGGGAGTTTTAAGATTTTGTGAGGGCAAGGTGCTGCGGGAATGCGGTGCCTTGCCCTTTTTATGTGGGTTGCGGTTGAGGGATGATGAGCTTTTTGCTTCTTCGTTTGGTGGAAAAACCCGTCATCGGCTTTATGATGAGCTTTTTGCTTCGCTCGTTTAGTGAAAAAGCTCGTCATCGGCTTTATGATGAGCTTTTTGCTTCGCTCGTTTAGTGAAAAAGCTCGTCATCGGCTTTATGATGAGCTTTTCGCTTCGCTTGTTTAGTGAAAAAGCTCGTCATCGGCTTTATGATGAGCTTTTCGCTTCGTTTGTTTGGTGGAAAAGCTCATCATCGGCTTTATGATGAGCTTTTCGCTTCGTTTGTTTGGTGGAAAAGCTCATCATCGAATCCGACAACGCCCCATTCTCCCCATTTAAACAAAATACCAGCCGTTCGCACCACTGAAACTAACAAATTGGTTCTTTTCCTCGCACGTTTCTAATTCCGGGAATGAAAATCCCTACACCGCGCTCCATTTCCATCCGCGAAACCACCATTCTATACGTTTACGCCCGATTATTGGATTTTACGCCCGCTTTCTCGCATTTGCGCCCGAAAAACAAAGTTTGCGCCCGATGTTGTGGGCTTTTCGCCCGATTACACCTACTTCTCGCCCGAACGCCAAAATCCGACAAATCCCACAATCTGCTTCCCAGACCCGCACCATCGCAACCCCGCTCCACCGCCATCCCACTGAAACAACAAAAAAGAACCCCAGCCCAAAAGCCGGAGTCCCACTAAAATTATCTCAACTTAATCTCCTCAAGCAACAGCTTGTTGACCATCGGAGGGTTTGCCTGTCCTTTTGTCGCTTTCATGATCTGCCCTACAAGGAAGCCGATAGCGCGTTCCTTCCCACTTTTGAAGTCCTCGATGGATTGAGGGTTGGCATCAAGCGTTTCGCCGACGATTTTACGAAGAGTGCCTTCGTCAGAGATCTGAACAAGACCTTGGTCTTTGACGATCGTCTCTGCGTCGCCGCCGTTTTCGATAAGCTCCTTGAATACCTTCTTCGCAATTTTGGAAGAGATCGTGCCTTTTTCCAGCAGCTTGATCATGCCGGCAAGTCCGGCTGGAGTCAACGCAACGTCATCCAACTCTTTCCCCTCCGCATTCAAGTATGCGGAAACCTCTCCCATCAGCCAGTTGGAGGCAAGCTTCGCATCTGCACCTTCGCCCACTGTCTGTTCAAAGAAATCGGACATTTCCTTCGTCAGGGTGAGAACTTGTGCGTCGTACGCAGGCAAGCCAAGCTCTTCCACGTAACGGCGTTTGCGCTCATCCGGAAGTGTCGGGATTTCGGCACGGACGCGAGCTTTCCACTCGTCATCGATGTGAAGCGCCACAAGGTCCGGCTCCGGGAAGTAACGGTAGTCATCCGATCCTTCTTTTACACGCATCAGGATCGTTTCTTTTGTCGTTTCATCATAGCGGCGGGTTTCCTGCTCGATCACTCCACCTGACAGAAGTACCTTCTCCTGACGAACCACTTCATGCTCCAAGCCCTTTTGGACAAAGTTGAAGGAGTTCAGGTTTTTCAGCTCCGCTTTGGTCCCGAACTTCTCTTGCCCAACCGGACGAAGCGAGATGTTCGCGTCACAGCGGAGGGACCCTTCTTCCATTTTACAATCGGATACTCCTGTGTACTGGATGATGCTTTTCAATTTTTCAAGATAAGCGTAAGCCTCTTCCGGCGTACGGATGTCCGGCTCGGAAACGATCTCGATAAGAGGTGTTCCTTGACGGTTATAGTCCACAAGAGAATAGCCGTCGCCTGTATGCATCAATTTTCCTGCATCTTCCTCAAGGTGAAGACGAGTGATTCCGATGCGTTTCTTTTCGCCGCCCACCTCGATTTCGATCCAGCCATTTTCACCAATCGGCTTGTCATATTGGGAAATCTGGTAAGCCTTCGGGTTGTCCGGATAGAAGTAGTTTTTACGGTCGAATTTCGTATCTGTTGCAACCTGACAGTTCAATGCCATTGCGGCCTTCATCGCGTATTCCACTGCCTGCCTGTTTAAAACAGGGAGCACTCCAGGGTACCCCAGTTCCACGACACTTGTGTTGGAGTTCGGTTCTGCGCCGAATTCGTTCGGGCTTGCCGAGAATATTTTGGATTTTGTCTTTAGCTCTACGTGTACCTCAAGTCCAATAATAGTTTCAAAGTTCATCGTCTCACCCCTTACAGTTGTGGTTTTTGTTTATGATGGTCGGTTGCCTGCTCGAACGCATGTGCAACACGGTAAATGGTACTTTCATCGAAATGCTTCGCGATAATCTGCAAGCCAACTGGCAATCCATCCACGAATCCTGCTGGGACAGAGATTCCTGGTACGCCCGCAAGGTTAACCGGGATGGTCAGGATATCGTTCGCATACATCGTTAACGGATCCTTCGTCTTTTCGCCAACTTTAAATGCTGGAGTCGGCGTTGTCGGTCCAACGATTACGTCATATTTTTCAAAGACCTTTTCAAAGTCCTGTTTGATCAAGGTACGAACCTTCTGCGCTTTGATATAGTATGCATCATAGTGACCGGCACTCAGCGCATATGTACCAAGCATGATGCGTCGTTTCACTTCCGGACCGAAGCCCTCGCTGCGCGTCTGCTTGTACATCTCTAAAAGGTTTTTCGCATTGTCTGTACGATATCCGTAGCGGACACCGTCAAAGCGAGCCAGGTTGGCGGACGCTTCTGATGAAGACAATAGATAGTAGGTAGCCAATGCATATTTGGAGTGAGGCAGTGACACCTCTTCCCATGTTGCACCAAGCCCTTCCAATACCTTCAGAGCATCCAGTACGGATTTACGCACTTCTTCACTTACACCTTCACCAAGGTATTCCTTTGGCACACCGATTTTCAGACCCTTCACATCACCAGTCATGCTGGATAAGAAGTCTGGAACATCCGCGTTCGCAGAAGTGGAATCCATCTCGTCCATCCCGGAGATCGCTTGCAGAAGGTAGGCGTTGTCTTCAACGGTACGTGTGATTGGTCCGATTTGATCCAGGGAGGATGCAAAAGCAACCAATCCGTAACGAGACACACGGCCATATGTAGGCTTTAATCCTACTACCCCACAGAATGCTGCCGGCTGGCGGATCGATCCACCTGTATCAGAGCCAAGGGAGAAGAAAACCTCTCCTGCCGCTACTGCAGCTGCGGAACCACCGCTTGATCCACCTGGTACACGATCGAGATCCCATGGATTGCGGGTCGCTGCAAACGCAGAGTTTTCATTGGAGGAACCCATTGCAAACTCATCCATGTTAATTTTACCGATTGTAATGGTTTCTGCCTTCTTCAGTTTTTCTACAACAGTTGCGTCATAGATCGGGTTGAAGTCGCCAAGGATCTTGCTCGCACATGTTGTACGGATTCCTTTTGTCACGATGTTATCCTTCACACCGACAGGAAGACCGAATAATAGGCCATGCTCCTTCTCTGTGCCAAGCGCTTCGTCGAGCAACTTTGCCTGTTTGCGGGCATGTTCTTCGTCAAGCGTTAAAAATGCCTGGACTTTTCCATCCACTTCACCTATACGTTTGTAGGATGTATCAACTAGATCCGAAACTGAGATTTCTTTTTTATGTAAAAGGCTATGTAATTCCGATAGCTTCTTATCAAACAATGACATGGTTTTCCCTCCTTACTATTCCAGAATTGTCGGTACGCGAATCTGGCCATTCTTATGATCCGGCGCGTTTTTCAATACCTCATCAACCGGTAGGCCTTCTTTTGCTACATCCTCTCTCATGACATTCTTCATAGGAAGTACATGAGTGGTCGGTGCAACATGATCTGTATCCAATTCATTCAGCTGCTCCGCGAATGAAATGATTGCATCCAATTGACTTGTGAACATTACCGCTTCCTCTTCGCTGATCGCAAGACGAGCCAAATGTGCCACGTGTTTTACTTGATCCTCAGAAATACGGGACATCCTATCCACCTCCGCAAAATATCGAAACTTGCACAATATCCTTTTATCATACTAAACTTTACCCCGCTCAAGCAATAGAGAGCCCCCGTTCCTTGTACGTTTCTTCACAAAGACAATTAAATGTAAATGCCTTATATGTATTTCATCCTTTTTTGGGGAAAATAACTACAAGAAATAGTTCTAAAAATGTCAGTCAAATTACAGGAATATTACGTGATTGAAAATTCTAAATAGTTTTACTTCAATTTGTTTCTAATGCTCTCTTATCCCCCAAGCCTCAAGGGATACAACTCTTTTCTACCTATTGAAAATAGTTTCATTCGCTTGAAATAAGGGAAATACTTTGTTAGCTTAGATACTCGTAACCGGTATCAGAGCAATTTGGGGCGCCGAAATTGCTGAAAAAAGAGAGAAAACACAGGAGTTGATTTTGTTGGAATTTGAAACATTCATATCTTTAGGCTTGTATTTCATCGGGATGTTGGCGATTGGATACTATGCCTATAAAAAATCTACGGATAACATATCCGAATATATGCTTGGGGGCCGCCAGCTAGGTCCTGGTGTTACTGCATTATCTGCAGGGGCATCCGACATGAGTGGCTGGATGCTGATGGGATTGCCTGGAGCGATGTATGCAACAGGGATTTCGAGTATTTGGCTGGCCATCGGTCTAACCATCGGGGCATACTTGAACTATATACTCGTAGCACCTCGTCTTCGAACCTATACGGAAGTAGCGAATGATTCTATCACAATACCCGATTACTTCGAGAATCGCTTCTACGATGGTACTCGAATCCTTCGTTTTGTATCTGCAATCGTTATTATCATATTCTTTACACTTTACACGTCTGCTGGGATGGTTTCCGGCGGAACACTTTTTGAAAGTGCCTTTGGATTGGACTATCGAATGGGTCTATTTGTGACAGCTGGAGTAGTTGTAGCATATACCCTATTCGGCGGATTTTTAGCGGTAAGCTTAACAGACTTTGCACAAGGAGTCATCATGCTGCTTGCCCTGGTCCTTGTGCCGATCGTTGCTTTTACAAGCTTGGGTGGAGTTGGTACAACGATAGATGAAGTTCGTGCAATAGACCCTACTCATTTGGACTTTTTTACAGGAACGACCGTCCTCGGGATCATCTCCCTGCTTGCATGGGGGCTTGGCTACTTCGGTCAGCCGCATATCATTGTACGATTTATGGCAATCAAATCAATCCGTGACTTCAAAGCAGCTCGCCGTATCGGAATGAGCTGGATGATCGTTTCCATAATCGGTGCGATGGCTACCGGTCTTGTCGGTTATGCATACGTAAACCGGACTGGAATGGATTTGGACGATCCCGAAACCATTTTCATTGCATTCTCACAGGTACTGTTCCATCCATTAATCACAGGGTTCTTACTGGCAGCTATCTTAGCAGCTATCATGAGCACGATCTCTTCTCAATTGCTTGTAACATCCAGTGCATTAACGGAAGACTTCTATAAAACATTCTTCCGCCGAGAAGCCACAGATAAGGAACTGGTACTGATCGGTCGTATTTCCGTACTTGTGGTCGCTATTGTTTCCATCCTCCTTTCCTACACGCCAAACGATACAATCCTTGATCTTGTAGGACAGGCTTGGGCAGGATTTGGTGCCGCATTCGGACCAGTTGTGCTATTAAGTCTTTACTGGAAACGTATGAACCGTTGGGGTGCACTGGCAGGTATGATCGTCGGGGCATTGACTGTTCTGATCTGGATCTATGGTCCATTTAAAATCAATGGTATTGCCACAACCAAATACTTGTATGAAATGATTCCAGGGTTCTTCCTGAGCACACTTGCAGTTATCATCGTAAGTTACTTGACGAACTTCCCTCGCAAGAAGGTCCGTGAGACATTTACGGAAATGGAAGAAACAATGGTTGAGGAACATAATAAAGTAGATTAATGATTTACTCGAGGGGAGCCTTATGCAGGCTCTCCTTTTTGTTATTTCGAAAATCCTTTTTTAAAAGTTAATTTGTTGAAAATTTTTCAATCCCTTGGGGCAGTTCAGATTGCAAAAAAATTAATCAAACGTTTGTTTAAAAAATACTTTCCCGGGAAAGTATTTACGGGCGACTTTACTTTTTTCAGCTGAAAATAACGCTGTTTCCAATATAACTTTTCAAAATGTTAATTTGGCAACCAAGCGCTGAACCCCTTGATACTCCTCACTTTTCACCTGCGCTTAATCAAACGTTTGTTTAAATTAAGCTATTTCAATAAAACAGGGTCTTACTGAATATAGTAAGACCCTGTTTGTCATTTTTCCGAGTCAATCAAAAGGATTACTTCCAATTTATTTACCGTGTTCACTGCGAATACACTGTATACGGTATCTGCTTCAAGCTTTGTTCCGGTAAGATCGAGTACTTTCTTTCCATCAGGCGTCCTGATTTCCAAATCGTAGGTTCCAGGATCAACTTCCTTGTAATCAGTGATTCCTTTAAAGGAAGCGCCTGTGAAAAGAGCATCTCCTCCTTTTAGCCCAACATCCACTGTAGGAGCGTCAGGTGAAAGGTGGCCCACACGGACCTTTGCTTTCCCTTCTACAGGTTCTGTGGAATCTTCCGCAATCACCAGTTCAAGGTTGGCAAGCTTGTTCGCAGCAGCAACCGTGTAGGCTTTGCCTGCTTCCACCCCCACCTGTTGCGATAACACAGCCTTGTCCTTTTTCCCTGCTGGGTAGATCTCCACTTTGTACTCGCCTGCTTTAAGTGGGAGGTAATCCGTTGCGTCCTTGAATTCTGCATCTTGCACAACAGCCGTTCCATCGACATACACATCAACAGCAGGGGCATCTGGGGAAGCGTGGACGATTCTTACTTTTGCATCTGTTACTCTGTTCTCTGCTGCTGAGACATCATTGACTACCACAAACATGAGCAAGAAAGCCGTGAGCATAAACATTAATCTTTTCATTATAGTCCTCCTTCAATTTGACGGATGCAAACGAACTTTGCACAATGCTTAGTATGTAGAGAACAAAGGATAATATGTAAAAAATAGCCTTTTTTCAACTGTTTTGTGATATCTCACTCAAAATAAAAACCCAAATCCTCATGAGATTTGGGCTTCCACATGCATTATAAAGTTTCAGATGTTGTTTTTGCTTGAAGGTGAAGCAACAGGTAATCAGGTCCGCCCGCTTTGGAGTCTGTTCCTGACATGTTGAATCCGCCGAATGGCTGGTACCCAACGATTGCGCCTGTGCATCCACGGTTGAAGTATAGGTTCCCAACGTGGAAGTCTTCACGAGCTTTTTCGATTTTTTCACGGTTGTTTGTGATAACCGCACCAGTCAAACCGTATTCTGTGTTGTTGGCAATCTCAAGTGCATGATCGAAATCCTTTGCTTTGGAGAATGCTACAACTGGTCCGAAGATCTCCTCTTGCATTAAGCGGCCTTGTGGATCTACGTCTGCAACGATTGTCGGCTGTACGAAGAATCCTTTGGAGCTGTCTCCTTCTCCACCTGCAAGAATGCGTCCTTCCTCTTTACCGATGCCAACATATTTCATGACTTTATCGAATGCAGCCTGATCGATGACCGGCCCCATGTAGTTGGAGTTGTCAGTAGGATCTCCCACTGTTAATTCTTTTGTTAATTCTACTGCACGGTTCAACACTTGGTCATATACATCTTCCACGATTACCGCACGGGAGCACGCAGAACATTTTTGACCGGAGAATCCGAATGCAGATTTTACGATGGCTTGAGCAGCCAATTCAAGATCGCCTTCGCTGTCTACCACAATCGTATCTTTTCCACCCATTTCAGCGATAACTCGCTTCAACCAGATTTGGCCAGGGTTTACTTTTGAAGCACGCTCATAGATGCGTAGACCTACGTCACGAGATCCTGTGAAGGAAATGAAACGTGTACGAGGGTGGTCAACAAGATAGTCTCCCACTTCCGCACCGCTACCTGGTACGAAGTTAAGAACGCCTGCAGGTAAACCTGCCTCTTCCATCACTTCCACAAATTTAGCCGCTACGATCGGAGTCGTAGATGCAGGTTTCAATAATACAGTGTTACCCGCTACAATCGCTGCTACTGCTGTACCAGCCATGATTGCAAATGGGAAGTTCCAAGGGGAGATGATGACACCTACACCTAGTGGAATATAGTTATAACGGTTATATTCGCCTACGCGGCTTTCCACAGGCATACCGTCTTTTAATTTCAACATTTGACGAGCATAGTACTCAAGGAAATCGATTGCTTCCGCTGTGTCCGCATCCGCCTCATTCCAAGGTTTACCCGCTTCTTTTGTTAATAATGCAGAGAATTCATGCTTGCGACGGCGAATGATTGCAGCCGCACGGAACAGGATGTCCGCTCTTACTTCCGGCTTCACTTTGCGCCAAGTGTTGAACGTTTCATCGGCAGCCTGCATTGCCTTTTCCGCCAACTCACGATCAGCTTTTGACACACGACCAATAACTTCCTCTTTATTAGCAGGGTTCACGGATACGATTTTATCTTCCGTCGTAACACGCTCTCCTCCAATTACCAGGTCATAATCTTGTCCTAAGTAGGAGTTTACTAGCTTTAAGCCTTCTAGATAGGCCTGCTTGTTCTCCTCATTAGTGAAATCTGTAAATGGTTCATGTTTGTAAGGTAATACCATTACATTCGCCTCCTTTGCATTCTAAAGCGCTTGCACACATTTCTCATTCTACCCTATACTTACGGGTCTTTCAAATATTGTTTAATGGAAAATCTGAGGGGGCGATTTTCTCTTACTTTACTCGGCTAGTGAAGGCTTATATTTAGTAAACTCCGTTAAACACCGCTGTTGATTTCCGCACTAGGCTTCGCTTTCCGCGGGGCGCTTGCGGAGCCTCCTCGGCTTCGCCTGTGGGGTCTCCACTAACCGCTACCTCCCGCAGGAGTCTTCGCCTATTGCTCCAATCAACAGCTGGAGAACTTGAAGATCAACACTATCCTCCTAACACAGCCATTTAGAAAAGAATAGTAGTTTGTAAAAAGCATTGAATTGTTGTTACTTTACCAGAAGACACAATAAAAACCCGCCATTCATAGCGGGTTTTCTCTTTTAATAAATATGAACAAACGGCTCATCTGCACCCGCATCTCTGACGATGAGGGCTTCCTCGCCATTGATGGAAGTGATGGAAACTTGTAGATTAATATAGTTCGGGAAGTGCTCCATGACAAGTCCTGTTACATATTGGGTAAACCCAATCAACTCTGATTTCCCGTAGAAATCCATGTTGATTTCAATATTCAGCTGCTGCAGTTCCTGATCACGGTAGTACCCTTTTGCAATGACACCTGTATGATTTGGAAAATAATCATCGATATCGAGCTTGAAGTTATCAAACCGGACTGCATCGTCACGGTACTTTTCTGTTGCATCCTTTGATGGGAAGAGGTGATATTCCTCATTCAATTCTTCCCAATTGCTTACAGATCCTTCTCCTGAAGGGATGTTCGCTTTTGCAATGAAGTGGCCGGGAACAATGGATGTTGCAGGGCTTTGCTTGAATAGGCCGACTACAATCGGTACATTGCCGAGCCCGTCTATTTTACGCATTCGGCGGACAACCTCTTCGGCGATTTCTTTTCCGGCCTTTTCGAGCTCATCGTCATCAATTGCATATTCCCTTGGAAAGCCTCCTTCAGCAACTGTCAAGTTGTAATAATGCACGGAGTTCAGGGCAATGCCCACGGATACTCCTCCAAGTTCTACGGTGCCGTCGTCTTTGCGCACCAGATAGTTCTGTTCCATGATATGAGCCAGATAGATCGGGCTTTTTTTATTCGTTTCTTCTGTGGTCTTCCCTTTTACAAATACAGGGTTAAGTCCATTATTAGGGGTTTTATAATTTTTATCAGCCGCTTTCTTTTCCTCAAGTTGAGCATCAGTCAGTTTACGGGCCAGCCATTGGCTCACCGTCGTGCGATCGATATACTGCCCTTCCTGATACAGATACTTATCGGAAGGGAACGGCTCTTGAGATAGACGCATGAGACCTGTTTCAAACTGCTCGACGTCCACTCTGCTATTTAGGCGTGCCACTACCTGTCCACGAGTCTGTCCCGCTTTGAAGGGAAGTATCGTCTGGTAGTAGTCGTCTGATATTTTGTATCTTGGAACAATCGCCTTTTCCATGGTTTCCTGTTCGCCTGGATCTTGAATCACTTCTTCTTTCTCAAAGCCGGGAACACAGCCCGTTGCTGCGAGAGAAACAACAAGGAGAATCGCCAAAAACCTATTCACCTTACAACACCTCTTATGATTGTATTTCTTCAAGCATTTGCGCCTCGTTCCATACTTCAATGCCCAGTTCGTTCGCCTTTGCCAGCTTCGAACCCGCATCTTCCCCTGCAATGACGAGGTGTGTATTTTTGCTTACACTGCCTGTCACCTTACCGCCGAGCTGCTCAATGGCCGCCTTGGCATCGTTACGGGACATCTCCTCAAGCTTACCTGTCAGGACGATGGTTTTTCCGGCAAAATAGGAATCAACATCTTCCGCACTAACCTTCTTAGGACCTTTGTATTCCATATTGACACCGGCACTTTTCAGTTCCTGCATCAATTCCATTGCTTCCGGCTGCTCGAAATATGCCACAATGGAATCCGCCATTTTATCGCCAATCTCATGAATCGCAGTCAGCTCTTCTTTTGTAAGAGACGCGATTCGATCCATATGATCAAATTCCTGCGCCAACGTTTTCGCCGCCTTGGCTCCAACCAGACGGATTCCAAGACCGAATAGAAGGCGCTCCAGGGAGTTTTCCTTCGTCTTTTCGATCGCGGAGATCAGATTGTCTGCGGATTTTTCACCCATTCGCTCGAGTCCAAGAAGCTGTTCTTTTGTCAGCTTATATATGTCTGCAACATCTTCAATCAAATTTTCTCGGAACAGCTGGGCAATCACCTTTTCGCCGAGTCCATCGATATTCATGGCATTTCGTGAAACAAAGTGGATCAATCCTTCCCGGATCTGCGCCGGACATTTCGGGTTGATGCAGCGAAGTGCCACTTCCCCTTCAAGGCGGACCAATTCACTTTCACATTCAGGGCAATGCGTCGGCATGTGAAAGTCCTTTTCTTCCCCGGTGCGTTTTTCCACAAGGACGTTCACTACTTCAGGGATGATATCTCCCGCTTTTTTTACAATAACATAATCGCCAAGCTTTATGTCCTTTTCGCGGATCAGATCCTCATTATGTAAGGACGCACGCCCAACGGTCGTACCCGCTACACGGACAGGCTCAAGGATCGCAGTCGGCGTGACGACGCCCGTTCTCCCGATATTCAATTCGATATCGAGCAGCTTTGTCGCGACTTCTTCTGCCGGAAACTTGTATGCAATGGCCCAGCGGGGGCTTTTCGCCGTGAATCCGAGCTGTTCCTGCTGCTCCGTTTCATCGACCTTGATGACAATTCCATCTATATCATACGACAAGTCTGGGCGTTTTGTGTGCCAAGCTGTGACATATTCGATCACTTCTTCTATGGATGCGCATTTTTTTCGCTCTTTGTTCGTTTTGAATCCGACCTTCTCCAAGTAATTCAAGGCTTCGCTATGAGATTCGATGCCTGTCTCCCCGGCATCAGCCAAGCTGTATACATACACATCAAGGTTGCGCTGTGCAGCAATTTTCGGATCCAATTGGCGCAGGGAACCGGCTGCTGCGTTGCGAGGGTTTGCAAAAGGCTCCTCTTCGCGTTCAAGCTTTGCCTCGTTCAGCTTTTCAAACGATCTTTTGGGCATAAAAGCTTCCCCGCGTACTTCGATGGATACGGGATCCTTCAGGCGCAAAGGAATGGAACGGATCGTCTTCAGGTTCATCGTGATGTCTTCCCCTGTAGTACCATCCCCACGGGTCGCACCTTGGACAAACACCCCATCCTCATAGCGGAGGGACACGGCCAACCCATCTATTTTCAACTCACAGACATAAGTGACCTCATCGCCGACTCCCTGTCTGACACGGCGATCGAAATCGCGCAGGTCGTCCTCGTTAAAGGCGTTTCCAAGGCTGAGCATCGGTGTGCGATGCTCGACCTTGTTGAACATTTCCAAAATGTTCCCGCCCACACGCTGTGATGGGGAATCCTGAGTCTGCAGCTCAGGAAAATCCTTTTCCAGTGTAAGAAGCTCATGCAAAAGGGAATCATATTCGGCGTCAGAAACCGATGGCTTGTCCAGTACATGATACTCATAGTTGTATCTATTCAAAATATCATGAAGCTCCAGAACCCGCTTTTCTGCTTTATCTCTTTCCATGCTTGTCGCCCTTTCTTTTCTAAACTTTCGTAACTGGTGCGAATTTCGCTAACAGCCTTTTGACACCGGTCGGACTTGGGAATGCGATATCAAGCTCCTTGTTGTCGCCTTCTCCTTTTACACTTACAACAGTACCGATTCCCCACTTTTTGTGCTCCGCCTTGTCTCCAACACCCCAATCGAGGCTTTCGCCGCCTGTTGCTTGGAGGCCACGGTTGACAGCAGAGGACGTCGCACGTCGCTGTGCCGGGGCGGATGGAGAGCCGCCGAATGGAGAGCGAGTGTTTCCGAATGGAGTCGGCCTTGATGCCGCTCTTGTTTCCTGTTTTGCATAGTTCTCTATAAGTTCTTCCGGAATTTCCTTGATGAAACGGGAAGGAGGATTCATGTTGGTACGTCCAAACAATGTTCTCATCTGGGCGCTTGTGATGAACAATTCCTGTTCCGCACGTGTAATCCCTACATAAGCAAGGCGACGTTCCTCTTCCATCTCCATTTCTTCAAAAAGGGAGCGGCTGTGAGGGAAGACGCCTTCCTCAAGGCCGATCAGGAATACAACCGGGAACTCCAGGCCTTTTGCAGCATGCAGGGTCATCAGGATGACGGACTCCTGCTGCGCTTCATCCTCTTCATCCAATTTATCGATATCCGCTACAAGCGCAAGATCCGTCAAGAATGCAAGCAGGCTCTTATCATCGTATTTTTCCTCGAAGTTCTTGGTAACGGAAAGAAACTCGTCGATATTCTCGAGACGGCTCTGGGACTCGATCGTCTTGTCGGCTTTCAGCATTTCTCTGTAGCCTGATTTGTCCAATATTTCCTCTACGAGCTCCGTTACGGAGATATATTCCTGCATTTGCACATAGTTGTTGATCAATGCATGGAATTCTTTTAAAGCAGCCGTTGCACGTCCACTTACCCCGATCAGGTCGATCTCCGCCAATGCCTGGAAAAGGGAGATGTCATGCAGTGCAGCGTAATGTGCCACTTTATCAATGGTCGTAGCGCCGATGCCGCGTTTCGGGACATTGACGATACGGGCAAGGCTGATATCGTCATCAGGGTTTGCAATCAGGCGCAAGTAGGCAAGAATGTCCTTGATCTCTTTTCGGTCGTAGAATTTTGTGCCGCCTACGATGGAGTAGTTGATGTTGGACATCAACAGCATTTCCTCCATCACACGGGACTGGGCGTTCGTACGGTACAGGATCGCAAAGTCGGAAAGCTTTCGTTTCGGGTCCTTTTGAAGGATCTCCCTCATCTTCCCTACCACAAATTGCGCCTCTGATTTCTCTGAATCGGCCTGGTAGTAAAGAATCTTCTGGCCTTCCATATTTTCCGTCCAGAGATTTTTTTTCTTTCTGCCGATGTTATTTTCAATCACGCGGTTTGCCGCTTCAAGGATACGTTTCGTGGAGCGGTAGTTCTGCTCCAACAATACAACCTCGGCATTCGGGTAGTCTTTTTCAAAAGAAAGGATATTCGCGATATCCGCCCCGCGCCAGCGATAGATGGACTGATCGGAATCCCCTACTACGCATAGGTTTTTCAGTCGGTCCGCAAGCAGCTTTACCAAAGTATATTGGGCACGGTTCGTATCCTGGTACTCATCCACGTGGATATACTGGAACTTGCGCTGATAGTACTCCAATACTTCCGGTACGCGCTTGAACAGATGAATCGTCGTCATGATGAGATCATCAAAATCGAGCGCCTGGTTTTTCTTGAGACGCTTCTGGTAGTCTGTGTAGACCTCCCCGATCTTCTGTTCATATGGGCCCATCGGCTGCTTCGCATATTCCTCAGGTGTCATCAGTTCGTTCTTCGCTGAACTGATGGTACCGAGAATGGTACGCGGTTCAAATTTCTTCGGATCGATGTTTCGGTCCTTCAGGATATTTTTTATCACGGAAAGCTGGTCGGTTGTATCGAGAATCGTAAAATTACGGTTCATCCCGATGCGGTCGATGTCACGTCTCAGGATACGCACACACATGGAGTGGAACGTAGAAATCCAGATATCCTCCGCAGCCGGTCCAAGCAATACCTGCACACGCTCTTTCATCTCGCGGGCCGCTTTGTTCGTAAACGTGATCGCAAGGATATTCCACGGGGCCACTTCCTTTTCCGCCATGAGGTATGCGATACGATGTGTCAGTACCTTCGTCTTCCCACTGCCCGCTCCTGCCATGATCAACAGGGGACCATCCGTTTTCTTTACCGCTTCCTGCTGCATCGGGTTCAACCCTTCGAGCAGTCTTTGACTTAAATATTGCATGTTTTCCCACCGCCTATACAAACATATGTTCTTATTTTTATTCTACTAGATTTTATTGGAAATGTCTCTTATTTATTTTTAACGGCCGCTACTGTTTTCAAGGCCTCTGATAGATTGTCATATACGATATTTCCTACCACGACAGTATCTGCGAATTGCGCCATTTCCGCTGCACGCTCTTTTGATGTGATCCCGCCGCCATAAAATAATTGTGTGGTTTCCAGCGTTTTTTTCGCGGCTTGAACCATTTCCACGTCACCATATGTCCCACTATATTCTAAGTAAAAGATAGGGAGATTAAACATTTTCTCGGCGAGCCTCGCATAGGCAATGACGTCCTCTTCTGTCAGGTCCGTTTTAGCCTCGGTCAATTGCGCTGCCTTGCAGTCCGCATTCAAGATGCAATAGCCCTCTGCGACAATTTCCTCCCAGCTCATGATATCCCCATATTCCTTGAGCGCCTCGATATGCAGGTCCACGACCCAATCGGTTTTACGGCTGTTCAATACGGTAGGGATGAAATAAAAGTCAAAGCCCGGAGTGACCGATTCAATGTTGGACACCTCAAGCACACACGGCAACGAATATCTGCGAACCCTGCTCATCAGGTGCAGGACATTGTCCAATGTCACACCGTCCGTTCCGCCAACCAAAATAGCATCCGTCCCGGATTCGCACACATGCTCCAAATCTTCATCCGTTATCTCTTTATTAGGATCTAATTTAAAAACGTGCTGCCATTCACGTATTTCCTGTAACACTGCAAACGTCCCCCATTCTAATTTTCCATTTGTCTATTATAACAAAATCAGAGCGAATACGAAAAAGATGTAGGCAGAATGTTTTCTGGAAGATGCGACCTATTTTAGGGTTAGTGTGGTGTTGTTTGTGCTCGCTGTATTTTCCGTTATATGGAAAGTAGACAGATTAAGTGTGATTCTGGACCGATTAGCCTGGAAAGTGGACAGATTGCTGCACGTTTCCGCTTGATTAATGGGGAAAGAGGACAGATTATGGTCCATTTCGGACAGATTACCCCGTACCCCTCTTCAGCAGGACACTCAAATAAGCGGCCAAAAGTATTAAAATTACATTACAAAGGCTATCCACAACATAATAATGGGTATATCCATTACAACAACGTGAAATTAGAAAGAACTAATCATTTTCCAGCAGCTTTTTTCAAACCTTTTTCAAAAGGAGGTGTCCTAAATGCCTGTATGGCTTTGGTTCGTGATTGGATTTGCCATTCTGTTAGCGTTCGGTGCGATGGTGGATTATATGGGAAAAAGAAAGCGGAGCACAGACCCAGCAAGTGTGCAAGAAGGCGTCGACCGGGTAAAAACGAAGCAGGAGACTTTTTATCGATAGGGCAAAACCGGGGATAAGGACCACTGTACCTGTCCCCATGGCAAAAAAAGCGACCCCTCGCATTGCGCGGGGCCGCCTTCTATATGTAGAGAGAAACTTACTCTCCAACTTCTTCCTTCTTCTCCGCATGAACACGGTCCAATGCCATTTCGTACGCATCGTTTCCGTAGTTCAGGCAGCGCTTCACACGGGAGATTGTCGCTGTGCTTGCACCTGTTTCCGTTTCGATTTTATGGTACGTAAAGCCTTCCTTCAGCATTCTTGCCACTTCCAGTCGCTGAGCTAAGGATTGGATTTCGTTTACCGTACAGAGGTCATCAAAAAATCGATAGCACTCTTCCAGATCTTTCAGCGAGAGGACCGCTTCAAATAACTGATCCAGCTCTTTTCCTCTTAATTTATTAATTTGCATATGTTATTCTCCTTTTCTAATAGCTCACGATAGTTAAATCTGGAACGATCTGTATCCACGTTTTCCCGGGTGTGAACGGTACGGGACTTCCATTCAGGTATGGAAGGATTCGTCCTTCATCCTCTTTCCATTCCACTTCGCTTCGGACACCGTTCTGAATGAGGATTGCCCGTCCTCCGGAAGTGATATCTATTTCTCTGCGGCCGGCATCGTCCACAATCTGGTGGTAAGATTCTACAATGAAAATATTATGGGCCACGATCTCTTCTGATGTGTCGAGGTCGATGTTTTTCTCCCCGCCACTTGAGCGTACATAGTGGTTTTCATTTTCCTCATAGCTGTATTCCACATGGGTAGCCGCTCTTTTGGAATAGGATATTTTCACGTAACCTGTTTCATCTCCTGCTGGTATATCCTCTTTTTTGTGAAAGGATAGCGCAGGTACAGCTTGCTCCAAGGAGTAGCCGAGCCTGTCCGAACCTTTTTCTATATTATCATACGTAATATAGGAATTGTGAGGGGCTACCCGGAAGCTTGCCCGCTTGAAGAGCGTCCCGTCATAGGACAATCCGTTGATTCCGTCCACTTCCCCCGCTTCGATTTTCTCGCGGGCTACCGGGCTCCAGCCATGGAACACGAATATCGGATCATAGCCTTTTGCCAAGTCGATAAAATAGGACCGGGCACTTCTTACAGGTCCAATGGAATCGGGTGGCACTTGACTTTGGAAAATTGCGAGTAACCGGGTGATATCGCCTTCAGCCAATACCTCGTAGACAATATCCGCTTTATGCAGCCCCGATTGTGGTCTTGCTTTCACATCATTATTTATGACAACCGCAAAAGGTCTTTTGTCTGTAGCTGTTTCTCCTGGTGTGCCTGTAAGTGGGAAGATTTCTTCTACTTCATCTTCTTCCTCTTCTTGTTGTTGTCCGTTTTCTGTTTCTTGGGAAGGATTTTCTCCCACTGGACTTTCACCTGCATTAGGACTTGATCCATTGGTATTACATCCTATTAAAAGGATTGTCATCAAGGCAATCAATAGCATTATTTTTCTATTTAACATCTACTTACGCACAACCTTTATCTTTGCTCAAGTTACTTTTATATTTTAACGCATTATTGACGGAAAGAGTACCGTTTTATTCATCACATCGTATATTCCTCTAGGAGTTATCCTGATATAAGGAAGATGTGTGGATGACAGGAATAGCAAGGTGTAGATCGGATCGTTGAAGCCGTACCCTCTCGCAAATAGATGATTGCGAAGCGCGGTCTCCTGCTCTATCAGGTCCTCAAGTGGCTCCTTGGACATTCCCCCGCCGATCGGTAATGGAATATCGCACACCACCTGCTCATCCTCCACAAGCACCATGCCTCCGCCGATCGCCTTCATATGCTGGAAGGCCTTCATCATATCATCTTTTCTTTTGCCGATCAGGACAATGTCACCCGTATTCGAGTAGGAGCTTGCAAATCCCTGAACATGTGAGCCGAAGCCTTTGATGATGGTGTTAACGCGCCAGTTGCCCGCACGGTCGATCAGCATCAGGAATGACTGGTCATGCTTCTCCGATAAGGTGTCGCCCGAAACATCACATGTAATGGAGTAAGGCTTGATGATCACTTCATTCATCATTTCCATTCCAAGCGCCATCGAAAACTGCAGGTCATCAATTGTCAGGTCCCAATCAAGCTTCAATGGCTCCAAGCCTGCTTTCTCCCAGTTCATTGCAGGGAATGCATCTTGTATAGGCTCTCTGTCTTTTTTGATCCACTGACCTTTGGAAAGAACGGAGGCAGGAACCGGATTTCCCATATCCGCCAGGAAGTTGATGTTGGCAATACGGCCAGGAGCAATGCTTCCATGGAGATCCTCCATCTGAAAATGCTTTGCCACGTTAAAAGACGCCATTCGGTACGCCTCTATTTCAGGAACCCCTTTATCGAGCGCAATCGCAAGCGTACGATCAATGACACCGTTTTCATAAAATCTTGGCGTGGAGCCGTCCGTTGTGAAGAAAGTCTGGTCATAATAATGGATGCCCGATTTCTCCAGCTCCTCCAGCATGACAGGAAGGTCCGGTCGTATGGACGAGTAGCGCAGCGCTGCAGTATAGCCTTGCTTGATGCGCTTTTCCACATCGGCGCCAGTCATTGCCTCATGGTCGCTGTCGATGCCAAGCAGCTTCATTTTTGTCAGCGTCTTTTCTGAAGCTCCAGGAAAATGACCCTCCACAGGCTTGTTCCTTACCTTCGCCTCCTGGACCCAGTGAAGAAGCAAATCGTCCCCAGCCATCAGCTTCGGCCAGGCCGTCAGCTCTCCCCCTTGCAGAACAGAAGGGTGATTGAGCCATTCCTTCATCGCAGGTGTTGAAAAAATGGCGTCCTCTTGCTGGATTTCCGTCTGTGCGTCAAAGCGGCACCACCAATACATCGTGGCAGCGGTTTTGTTCATCTCTTCAATAAAAGAAAACGCTTTCTTTTTTGTCAATTGTAAAATAAGCATCAAATTATCATTCACAAAAGTGGTTGTGCCTGATTTGGATGCATATTGGGCAAATGAAAGGGGATTATATAATTGAAATGGATGCACATGCGGCTCAATATAGCCTGGCACAAGGTACTGATTGGTGCAGTCCACCACTTCTGTCTGCTCTGTGTTTTCGGGCATATTGTCCCCGACATAGATGATGCGATCCTCGTAAATCCAAATAGTCGCCTGCAACCAGGCCTTAAGGTGAACATTCAGGTAGGTGGCATTGGTCAGAATGATGCTAGGCGCCTTCTTTCCGTCCACTACTGCTACATGTTCTCTCAGCTTTTTACTTTTCCATCTATATTTCTGTTCGTGCACAATTATCACCTACTTTGGTTCATTAGTAAAATGGTCTTTTACTGACCATTTATTATCGTGATATAACCTCTTTTTACCATGGTACCATATCACAGTCTTTACCGCATTAACGATTTTGGAAATTTTTCGAAATCTTTTAAGTAGAAGTTCATGCTGACAAAAAACAGGAGGAGATTTTTATGAAACCGAATATCGGAATAATCAACGCGTTGATCCGTCTGACAGCAGGATTTACCATTCTTGCATGGATTATCAGCAAAATGGTGAGAAAGCCACATCGTGATTCCTACATACTTGTTGCCCTGCTAGCAGCCATGAAAATCGGGGAAGGCATTTTGAAGTATTGCCCAATAACGGACCTGTTTGAGCGCTATCAAGGGAATCGCGGCCACAAGGATGATGACTTTGACTTCGGAGGTGGAGACGAATCCGGAACCGACCACAAGCAAGAAAGCAGCACCAACAAAGACTTCAAAAAAACAGCAAGTGAATTCGACCTGGACTTTGACGACCTTCGCCAACAGCTAGAAGGCGACGGCGATGGCGATGGCACTGGTGCAAGCTCCTATAATCCATCATAAGACATCCTTAGGGTAAAAAAGAGAAAAAAATTTCCTTTGGGGGCCAGACCCCCAAAGGAATTTCATTCTTCTTGTCGAACCTAACATAGTTTATGCTTTTTCATTCCATTTCCCCATTAAAGGAGGCTGGTCCGTATGTTCTTGGAGTACTTGACTGATATGTCGTTTGTGTTGGCTTCGGTAATCGGTGGCATTGTTGCGATTCTGTTTGTGTTTGTCAAACGGAAGAAACGCCGGCCGCAATAGCTTTGTAGGCAATATCCTTTCGGTAGAAGAGGTTGTCGCTCTTCACCTTGCTGAGCTCTGCGTATACTTTTTGCTGAGCGGACACCAACGATGGATCCTTTGCTGCCACAAGCAGTACCCTACCGCCTTTTGTAACAAGGGTCCCTGCCGCACCCCTTGCTGTGCCCGCGTGAAAGACCATCGCCCCGTTTACCTCATCAAGCCCTTCGATCAGCCCACCATTCTCATAGGCTTCCGGGTATCCTTTGGAAGCTGACACGACACCGACAACAGCTTCATCGGACCAAACCAGCTCCAAATCCTCCTGCTTGAGGACCTTCATGAACACTTCGCCCAAATCGGACTCCAGCCGCGGCAATACCACTTGTGTTTCCGGATCGCCGAATCGCGCATTGAATTCGATCACTTTCGGGCCTTTCTTTGTCAGGATCAAGCCTGCATACAATATCCCCACAAATGGTGTCCCTTCACTGACCATTGCTTCAGCTGCAGGAATCAGAATCGTTTCCAACGCCTCGTCCACGATCTCTTTCGGGATATGGGGGACTGGTGAATAGGCACCCATTCCACCGGTATTCGGTCCCTGGTCCCCATCAAACGCGCGCTTATGGTCCTGCGCAATGACCATCGGATATACCTTTTTGCCATTCACAAAAGCCATGAACGAAAACTCTTCGCCTGCAAGGAATTCCTCGACCACCACTTTGCTTGAAGCTTCCCCGAATTTCGAATCGGCCATCATTTCACGGATCGCTTCAAGTGCTTCCTCATCCGTCATGGCAACGACGACCCCTTTACCTGCCGCCAATCCGTCCGCCTTCAGCACGATCGGTGCTCCCTTGCTTTCTATATAAACTCTTGCATCCTCATACGAATCAAATGCCTCATAGCCTGCTGTCGGAATGCCGTACTTTTTCATCAGGTCTTTAGCAAAGCTTTTGCTCCCTTCGATCAGAGCCGCGGCTTTGCTTGGTCCGAAAATTTGCAGCCCCGCTTCCTGAAACGCATCGACAATCCCATTCAATAAGGGAACTTCCGGGCCGACGACTGTGAGATCGACCGCTTTTTCCTTTGCAAAAGAGATCAGGGCGGACGTATCCGTTTCATCGATTGGTACATTTGTGCCAAGGCCTTCCATTCCAACATTACCTGGTGCGATAAATATTTCTGTTACGGATGGGCTTTGTGAAAGCTTCCAGACAATTGCGTGCTCTCTTCCACCTTTTCCAACTACCAATACTCTCATTGAAACTCCTCCAGTCGTAAAAAGTAATCTAGGATCAATGCTTAAAATGACGTACTCCTGTAAACACCATCGCGATTCCGTATTCGTCGGCTTTTTTGATGCTGTCCTCGTCACGGATGGAGCCTCCTGGTTGGATAATGGCTGTTATGCCTGCTTTTGCTGCGGCTTCGACGGTGTCATCCATCGGGAAGAATGCGTCAGATCCCAGTGCTGACCCAACCGCTTTTTCTCCGGCCTGTTCCATGGCGATCTTTGCTGCGCCGACACGGTTCATCTGTCCTGCGCCGACACCTACCGTCTGGTTCCCTTTTGCAAGGACAATGGCATTGGACTTCACATGCTTCACCACTTTCCAGGCAAGCTTGAGGTCCTCCCATTCCTTTTCTGTCGGCTCGCGCTTTGTCGGTACGGTAATATTCGCTTCATCAAGACCCGCATAGTCCTCTTCCTGCACAAGCAATCCGCCGCGGATGGATGCGTAACGAGTCGCAGTGCCACCAATCTCGCCCATCTCGAGTGTCATCAGTCGAAGGTTCTTCTTCTGTTTCAGCACCGCCAATGCATCGTCTGCGAAGGATGGAGCCACAATGATTTCAAGGAACAACTCATGTAAAAGCTCTGCCGTCTCTTTGTCCACTTCCGTATTGAATGCGACAATGCCACCGAAGATGGAAACCGGATCCGCTTCGTATGCACGTTGATAGGCTTCAAGCGCAGTTGCCCCGACACCCACTCCACAAGGGTTCATGTGCTTGACTGCAACAACTGCCGGTTCGGTGAATTCTTTCACGATTTGAATCGCAGTGTCCGCGTCATTGATGTTGTTGTAGGATAATTCCTTCCCATGCAGCTGGGTTGCAGCAGCAATTGAGAATTTGGAAGCCAGTGGCGCTTCATAGAATGCCGCTTTCTGATGCGGGTTCTCTCCGTAGCGCAAGTCCTGTTTCTTTTCAAACGTAACGGTCAGGGATTCAGGGTGTGCTTCTTCCACCGCTTCCGTCAGATAGCCGGCAATCATGGCGTCATAAGCTGCTGTATGGCGGAAAACCTTTGCCGCTAGACGACGGCGTGTTTCTGCTGTCGTTTTGCCGGATTCCCTGATTTCGTTCAGGACTCCTTCATAATCGGCCGGGTCTACCATCACCGTTACATCCTGATGGTTTTTTGCCGAAGCTCTCAGCATTGTAGGGCCGCCGATATCGATGTTTTCAATCGCATCCTCAAAGGTTGTGCCCTCTTTGGAGATCGTCTCCTTGAATGGATAGAGGTTAACCACAACAAGATCAATCGGAGTGATGCCATGTTCGGAAAGCTGCTGCTGGTGGCTTGCGTCCTCTCTTCTCGCCAAAAGTCCCCCATGTATCATCGGGTGAAGCGTTTTGACACGACCATCCAGAATTTCCGGAAAGCCTGTAACTGCGGAAATCCCCGTTACCTGGACCCCATTTTCCTCCAGAATTGATTTTGTTCCGCCTGTAGAGATAACCTCCACACCTAATTCAACAAGTTGCTGTACAAATGGTACGATTCCTGCTTTATTCGAAACACTGACTATTGCTCTCATAGGGTGATTTTCTCTCCTTTATTTAAGGGCTGTTTTCGCATACACTTTCGTATACAATTATAGCCCGTAATATTACTCGTCTTCTTGCTCTTTTCCAATTTGGAATATTGGTTACCCAATAAACTTGACGTATTTAATGCAGTAAAAAAATCCAAAAGCCGATTTTTTACGGACAAAAGCAACAAACTTTAAGAAAAGAGCTTATTTGATAAAAGTTGGTGTAATGTCTTAGGATAAAAAATATGCTCTATTGTCTGTATCTTCTTTTGTAAGGTTTCTCTTGTCTCATCATCAGCCACCTCAATCGGAACCTGGGCAATGATTGGTCCTGTGTCCATGCCTTCATCCACAAAATGAATGGTGATTCCAGTAATCTTCACCCCGTATTCAAACGCCTGCCCGATTGCATCCAGTCCTGGAAAAGCCGGAAGAAGCGAAGGGTGAATGTTCACAATACGGCCCTTAAATGCTGAAAGCAGGGTTGGTCCGATCAGCCTCATATAGCCGGCAAGGACGATGAAATCTATACTGTTCGCCAGAAGCTGCTCTAAAACTGCATTTTCATATGCTGCCTTGTTCGGATACTCTTTTGGAACAAACGACACTGCCTGAATGCCTGCACGTTCCGCTCTCTCGATCGCATACGCCCCAGGCTTATCGCAGATTAATAGAGCCGGCTCTGCATCAAGCAGACCTTCCTGGCATGCATCCACGATCGCCTGGAAATTGGAGCCGCTCCCTGATGCAAAAATGGCGATTCGTTTCATCGGATTTCTCCCCCGCCAAAGGTAATGCCCTCTCCTTCTTTTACACGGCCGATGAGGTAGGCTTTTTCTCCATTAGCCTCTAAGATCTGGACCACTTCCGGTAAAATCTCTTCATTCACCGCAAGCACCATGCCGATTCCCATATTGAAAATATTGAACATCTCCGTGCGGTTCAATTCTCCCACTTCCTGCAGAAGGTCGAATATCGGCGGGATCGGCCATGTGCCATAATCGATTTCCGCCTGCAGCCCTTCTGGGAGCATGCGCGGGACATTTTCAATAAAGCCGCCGCCGGTAATGTGCGCCATGCCGTTGATATCATATTTTTTCAGCACTTCGAGAATCGGTTTTACATAAATTTTTGTCGGTGTTAAAAGCTCTTCTCCAAGCGTGCGGTTAAGTCCTTCATACTTTTGGTTCAAATCCAACTGGCCTTTTTCAAAGACAATTTTGCGCACCAGCGAATAGCCGTTGCTGTGGATTCCGCTTGACGAAAGGCCAATCAGCACATTGCCCGGTTTGATATTTTCACCTGTGATGAGACGTTCTTTGTCTACAACGCCAACCGTAAAGCCGGCCAAGTCGTATTCCTGCTCATCATACATGCCAGGCATTTCCGCCGTCTCCCCGCCAACAAGTGCACAGCCTGCCTGCTCGCAGCCATCGGCTATCCCTTTTACGATCATTTCGATTCTTTCGGGATCTGCCTTCCCGCATGCAATATAGTCCAGAAAATATAAAGGCTCCGCGCCTTGGACCACTACATCGTTGACACACATCGCAACTGCATCCAATCCTATTGTGTCATGTTTATCCAGATGAAAGGCAAGCATCAGCTTCGTTCCCACACCGTCTGTCCCTGATACGAGCACCGGGTTCTTCACGTTCACTGCGGATAGGTCAAAAAGGCCGCCAAATCCTCCGAGACCTCCCAAACATTCTGGTCTCATCGTTCTTGCCACATGCTTTTTCATGCGTGACACCGCTTCGTAGCCTGCTTCTATATCTACACCTGCTTGCTTGTATGCATTTGCCATATGTGTCTCCCTTCCGTGGAAAAAAGTATCTTTATTTTGTTGGTTATTGTGCAATTTACCGTTGTTCATTGCAATATTCGGTGATTTCCCTTACTTTTATCAGGCAATTAATCCGGTTCATACCATAATTAATCCGCATACCCCGATAATTAATCCGGGACTCCGCATAATTAATCCGATAACTCTATTATTTAATCCGCTCGCCAAAAATCGACCCCACTCGACACCACACCAATAGAAAAGCGACGAATCTCCCCGCCGCCTTTTTTAAAAAATCAGCACTTCTCATGCGGCAATACCGTATCAGGGAAAATCTCGGTCGGATATTTGCCTGTAAAACATGCCATGCACGCTCCGCCTGTTTCGCCTTCAAATGGTCTCGCGATCGCTTCCACCATGCCGTTTGGAGTCAAAAACGAAAGGGTATCCGCGCCGATCAGCTCTCTCATTTCCTCGATGGAATGGGACGAGGCGATCAACTCTTCATGGGTGGAGGTGTCGATGCCGTAGAAGCACGGGTTCTTGATCGGCGGTGAGCTGATCCGGACGTGGACCTCTGTTGCTCCCGCTTCCCGAAGCATGCGGACGATACGCTTGCTTGTTGTCCCACGAACAATGGAATCATCGACCATGACGACACGCTTGCCCTCGACCACTCCGCGTACCGGGGAAAGCTTCATCTTCACACCCTGCTCACGAAGAGACTGGGATGGCTGGATGAAGGTCCGGCCTACATATCTATTTTTGATCAGGCCAAGCTCATACGGTATGCCGGAAAACTCTGCATAGCCGATCGCCGCTGAAATACTGGAATCCGGTACACCAGTCACGACATCCGCCTCGATCGGTGCTTCCATTGCCAGCTGCTTACCAAGGCTTTTACGTGCTGTATGAACGTTGATGCCATCGATATTGCTGTCAGGTCTGGAAAAATAGATGTATTCCATGCTGCACATCGCACGCTGTGTATGCATCGTGAAGCGCTCTGAATGTAGGCCGCCGTTATCGATGATCAACAATTCGCCTGGCTCGATGTCACGGATGAAAGTCGCTCCCACCACATCAAAAGCACAGGTTTCGGATGCGACCACATACGCATCATTCAATTTTCCGAGTGACAATGGGCGCAATCCATTCGGATCCAGCGCCACCATCATCTCCGTTTCCGTCATGATCAGGAATGCATATGCACCCTTCAGCATGGAAAGGGCATTTTTCACCCGATCCTTCAAAAGGGTATAGCCGCTGCGCTTGATCAGATGTGCCAGCACTTCGGTGTCGGACGTTGTCTGTAAAATGCTGCCCATGCTTTCAAGTTGATGCTTCAATGCGTTGGCATTCACCAGGTTTCCGTTATGCGCCAAAGCTAGACTGCCAGTTTGCGAGTGGAACAATAGCGGCTGAACGTTCTCGTAGCCGCCGCCACCTGCCGTTGCATAGCGGACATGACCGATTGCCGCTTTGCCGTGCAGGTCATTCATTTTTCCATTTCCGAACACTTCGTTCACAAGGCCTTCCCCTTTTACCGCCGACAACTTCTCCCCATCCGTTGTCACAATTCCTGCTCCCTCTTGGCCACGGTGCTGCAAGCTATGCAGCCCGTAATAGGTGATTTGGGAGGCTTCGGGATGTCCCCAGATCCCGAACACCCCACACTCTTCATTTAAGCCTTTTAGTTCAGCAAGCATGGAATTGCTCCTTTCCAAGCACTTCTCATATCATCTACTAAAAGATGAACTGCAACCTCACGGGATTTCGTTTCGATATGAAGCGTGTTCGTTGCAGTCACTTCCCCGATACATTTCGCCTTTACCATCTGTTCGAACTTCTCTTTGTTTTCCGGTTTCACACTTAGGACAAAACGTGATTGCGTTTCGCTGAATAAGACTGAAGTCAGCTCGCCTTCGACTGTCACTCTTGCTCCCAGGCCTTTTGCACCCATCGCACTTTCAGCCAACGCTACACCAAGTCCGCCCTCTGAGATATCATGAGCAGATGCCACAAGCCCAGCACGGATTGCAGCCAGCACTTGCCCTTGACGGAATGCTTCCACTTTAAGATCGATCGCAGGCGCTTTTCCGAAAATCTTGCCATAGGTCATTTTCTGCAGCTCACTGCCGCCAAAGTCCGCTCCGGTTTCTCCGATCACATAGATCAGATCGCCTGCAGCTTTGAATTCCTGCGTCGTGATATGTGAAAGGTCATCGATCAACCCGACCATTCCTACAACAGGGGTCGGATACACCGCTACACCGTTTGTTTCATTATATAAAGACACGTTTCCGCCGATTACCGGTGCTTCAAGTGTTCTGCACGCCTCGCTCATGCCGTCTGTCGCTTTCTCGATCTGCCAGAAAATCTCCGGCTTTTCCGGATTCCCGAAATTCAGACAGTCCGTGATAGCCAAAGGCTTCGCGCCAGAGCAGACGACATTACGAGCCGCTTCCGCCACCGCGATTTTCCCACCCACTTCAGGATCCAGATAGAGATAGCGGGAGTTGCAGTCCGTTGTCATTGCGAGCGCTTTTTCTGTTCCACGGATGCGGACAACCGCAGCGTCGGAGCCAGGTACTACGACTGTATTCGTGCGGACTTGATAATCATACTGGTCATAGACCCATTCCTTGCTTGCGATGGTAGGCTGCTGCAATAGGGCAAGAAGCGTATCCTCGTGGCTATCCACTGCCGGTACGTCCGCTTCCATCTCCTGAAACTCTTTGTAGTAAAGCGGTTCAACAGAAGGCTTGTGATAGACAGGAGCTTCCTCTGCTAGTGCATCCACCGGAACATCTGCGATTACCTCGCCTTTATGAATCAGGCGAAGCATTTTATCATCTGTCACTTTTCCAATTGATACTGCTTCTAAGCCGTATTTCGCTACAATCTCCTGTGCCTCATGCTCACGGCCCACTTCCACGACGATCAGCATGCGCTCCTGGGATTCGGAAAGCATCATTTCATAGCCTGTCATGCCTGTTTCACGCTGTGGTACGAGGTCAAGATTCATTTCGATCCCGGAACCCGCTTTGGATGCCATCTCTGCTGAAGAGCTTGTCAAACCTGCAGCTCCCATGTCCTGGATACCGACCAAGCCGTCCCACTTTACTATCTCGAGGCATGCTTCAAGTAAAAGCTTCTCCATGAACGGATCGCCCACTTGAACAGCCGGACGCTTCTCCTCGGAAGCATCTGATAGCTCCTCGGAAGCGAAAGTTGCACCGTGGATGCCGTCACGTCCTGTTTTTGCCCCTACATACATGACCGTATTGCCGACGCCCTTCGCCTGCCCTTTTTTGATATCCTCGTGGTTAATCAATCCGACACACATTGCATTCACTAGTGGATTGCCATCATAGGAAGGATCGAACTGGATTTCCCCACCAACAGTCGGGATTCCGACACAGTTGCCGTAGCCCGCGATTCCTGCCACTACTTCTTCAAACAAATATTTCACACGTGGAGATGTCAGCTCTCCGAATCGAAGCGAGTTTAATAGCGCGATCGGACGTGCTCCCATCGAGAAGACGTCACGGATGATCCCACCCACTCCTGTTGCCGCCCCCTGGTAAGGTTCAATGGCGGAAGGGTGGTTATGGCTCTCAATCTTGAAAACTACCGCCTGATTGTCACCGATGTCCACGATACCCGCACCCTCACCAGGACCCTGCAATACCTTTGGCCCTTCCGTTGGGAACTTGCGCAGAACCGGCTTCGAGTTCTTGTAGCTGCAGTGCTCCGACCACATTACAGAGAAAAGTCCTGTCTCCGTATAGTTCGGCAGGCGCCCAAGAATCTTTTCTACCATTAAAAACTCTTCATCACTGAGGCCCATTTCTTTATAAATGCCCTCTTGCTTGATCATCTCTGGATTTGGTTCAAGAAGTAACGACATGTGATTCCCTCCAATTGCGAACAATAGATTTAAAGAGTTTTAACCCATCATCACTGCCTAAAAGACTGGAAACCGCTCTTTCAGGATGTGGCATCATACCGAGTACATTGCCCTTTTCATTTACAATACCTGCGATATCCTGTAAACTACCATTTGGATTATCACCATAATAGGAAAAAGCAATTTGCCCATTGCGCCTTAATTTCCCCAAGGTTATTTCATCACAATAATAGTTTCCTTCCCCATGTGCGATGGGGATGGTGATAATCTCACCTTTATCGTAGCTTGATGTAAAAAGCGTTTCATTGTTTTCGACCTTCAACCTGACAGGTCGGCACATGAACTTCAAGTTCTGATTTCTTCTCATTGCCCCTGGAAGAAGACCTGACTCCAGTAAAATCTGAAACCCATTGCATACCCCTAAAATCGGCTTTCCTGCTTCTGCCGCCTTTTGCACCTCAAGCATTACATTGGAAAAACGTGCGATGGCGCCGGAGCGAAGGTAATCCCCATACGAGAATCCGCCCGGAAGCAAGATCCCGTCAAACTCCTCAAGGTTCGTGGCATCATGCCATACGTATTCCACTTCTTCGCCTAGTTCGTCCTTGATTGCATGATACATATCTACATCACAGTTGGAGCCCGGAAACACGATGACTGCAAATTTCACGATCCCACTACCTCCTCCACCTCATAGCGGTAGTCTTCAATCACGGTATTGGCCAGTAATCTTTCACACATCTCTTTTACAAGAACATCAAGGTCACGGTCTGTTTTCTCAATCGTCAGCTCGAGGAACTTCCCGATGCGCACTTCCACCACCTCTTTGTAGGAAAGACTATGAAGCGAATTTTTAACAGCTGTTCCCTGCGGATCTAGTACACTCTCTCTTAACGTTACAAATACCTTCACTTTATACATGCTGCTCTCCTCCGATACGCGCTAGAATTTTTTCATATGCATCTGTCAAACTTCCTAAGTTCCTGCGGAAAACATCCTTATCCAATTTCTCGTTCGTTTCTTTATCCCAAAGGCGGCATGTGTCAGGCGAAACCTCATCAGCCAGGATGATCTTGCCGTCTGCCGTTTTGCCGAATTCAAGCTTAAAATCGATGAGGTTCAGGCCCCTTTTTACAAAAAATTCCGATAATAGAGCGTTGACCTTCTGCGCTAGATGCTTTAGCACATCCACTTCAGCAGGTGTGGCAAGCTTCAGGAGCCTAATGTGATCTTCCGTAATCAGCGGGTCTCCCAGGCTGTCATCCTTATAGTAGAATTCCACTATCGGCTGCTCCAATGGGATGCCTTCGTCGATGCCAAGGCGCTTCGCCATGCTGCCTGCAGTCACGTTGCGGACGACCACTTCCAAGGGAATGATGCTTACCTTCTGGACGAGTTGCTCGGTTTCGGACTTCTTTTCGATAAAGTGATTTTCGATGCCGGCTTCGTGAAGCATGGAAAATAGTAAACTTGTAATCTCGTTATTTAAACGGCCTTTGCCATCGATTGTTGCCTTTTTTTCCCCGTTAAAAGCGGTTGCAGAATTCTTGTACTCAATCCAGACAACGTTCTCATCTGTTGTTGCATACACCTTTTTCGCTTTGCCCTCGTACATAAGGTCTGCTTTTTGCATTGGGGTTGCCTCCTTTAGATGTGGAAGATAATTTTACCCGGTAAACACCGCTGTTGATTTCCGCACTAGGCTGCGCTTTCCGCGGGGCGGTGCTGGAGCCTTCGCCTATTGCTCCAATCAACAGCTAGTCACCTTAAAAACGCACATTAGTCTTTTTATTATTGCAGGGGCTCAAGCTTTCCCTGAACCCCAGCACTCCTTTTTAAAGTCCTAGTCGTGTAAAGATGGTATCTACGTGCTGCAGGTGGTAGTTGTAGTCGAAGCAGTCTTCGATCTGTTCTGCAGTGAGGCGGGATGTGATTTTCTCTTCGCCTTCCACCAGTTCGCGGAAGTGGACCTGCTTTTCCCACGCTTCCATCGCTTTCGGCTGAACCGTGTCGTATGCTTCCTCACGGGACATTCCTGTGTCGATCAGAGCCAGAAGTACACGCTGTGAGTAGATCAACCCGAGTGTGCGGTCCATGTTGCGTTTCATGTTCTCCGGGAATACCGTCAAGTTCTTGATGATGTTTCCGAAGCGGTTCAGCATGTAGTTCAATGCAATCGTGGAATCCGGCAAGATGATGCGCTCCGCTGATGAGTGGGAAATGTCCCTTTCATGCCATAGCGGCACATTCTCATAAGCAGTCATCATGTAGCCGCGGATCACGCGCGCCAAGCCTGTCATATTCTCGGAGCCGATCGGGTTACGCTTATGCGGCATTGCAGAAGAGCCTTTTTGACCTTTTGCGAAGAATTCCTCAACCTCGCGTGTTTCGCTCTTTTGCAGTCCGCGGACCTCTACTGCGAACTTCTCGATGGACGTCGCGATTAGGGCAAGTGTGCCTAAGTAATGAGCGTGACGGTCACGCTGCAATGTTTGTGTCGAGATCGGTGCGCGCTGCAGGCCTAATTTTTCACACACATACTCTTCAACGAATGGATCGATGTTGGCGTATGTTCCAACCGCTCCGGAGATCTTTCCGAATTCAATTCCCTCTGCCGCCTGCTTGAAGCGCTCGAGGTTACGTTTCATTTCCTCATACCAAAGGGCAAGCTTCAGACCGAATGTTGTCGGCTCTGCATGCACGCCATGTGTACGTCCCATCATGACGGTGTATTTATGGTCTTGCGCTTTTTCTTTTAAAATAGTGACAAAGCGCTCCAAGTCCGCCTGTAAAATGGCATTTGCTTGCTTCAGCTGATAGGATAACGCTGTGTCCACCACGTCTGTTGAAGTCAATCCGTAGTGCACCCACTTCTTTTCTTCGCCAAGCGTTTCGGATACCGCTCTTGTAAAAGCAACCACATCATGGCGCGTTTCCGCTTCGATTTCTTTAATGCGCTCGATATCAAATGACGCTTTCTCTCTAAGGACCTTTACGTCTTCCTTCGGGATGTCCCCAAGCTCGGCCCATGCTTCACATGCCAGAATCTCTACTTCAAGCCATGCCTGGAATCGGTTTTCCTCTGTCCAGATAGCGCCCATTTCGGGTCTTGTATAACGTTCAATCATGTTAAAATCCTCCGTTCGTCTTTCTTCCAGATCTGCAGTGAAGCCTCTCGCTCCAAAGCCTGTTCCATTGTATCAGCTAGGATTGTGATATGTCCCATCTTTCGTTTTTCCTTGTTTTCCTTTTTCCCATAAAGATGAAGCTTCACGTCTTCGTAGTCCGAAGTCTGCTCTAACGCACACTCGACATGCTCCCCTAATAGATTAACCATTACCACTGGCTTCCATAAGGTGGTTTTTCCAAGCGGCAGGCCGCATATCGCACGGATGTGCTGCTCGAACTGCGATGTTTCGCAGGCGTCTATTGTAAAATGGCCTGAATTGTGGGGGCGCGGTGCCAATTCGTTGATGTAGACTGTGCCGTCTTCAAGGAGAAACATCTCCACCGCAAGCGTCCCGATCAGCCCCAGGCTTTCTGCAAGTGCTGCTGCATATTCGAGGGCTTTTACTTTTACTTCCTCCGCTACTCTTGCAGGTACGATTGATTTATAGAGGATGTTTTCCCGGTGTTCGTTTTCCGCAACAGGGAAGGCTGCAATTTGTCCGTCCGTTCCTCTTGCCACTACAACCGAAATTTCTTTTTGAAAAGGGATCCATTTTTCCAGCACGCAATCTCCATGTACGAGGAGCGCTGCTGCTTGTTCAAGTGCCGACTCATCCTTCAGGACCACCTGGCCTTTTCCATCATAGCCGAAGCGGCAAGTTTTCAGTACCGCTGGATAACCAAGTTCCACGACCGCTTCCATGAGCTCTTCAAGCGTGTGGACTTCACTGTATGGAGCGACCTGAAGGCCGGCTGCCTCAATCGCCTTTTTTTCTGTCACACGATGCTGTGTAGCCTGGAGCAGCTGACTTCCTTGAGGAAGGTACGCGTTCTCCTCCAACCAGGTCAGCGCCTCGTAATCGATGTTTTCGAATTCATAAGTCACTACATCGGATATCTCTGCCAGCTTCCTGATCGCTTCTTTGTCATCAAAGGCTGCCGTGATTTCCACATCGGCAAGAATACCACATGGGGAATCTGGTGTCGGGTCCATTACTGCAATTCGATAGCCCATCGCCCTTGCCGCAATCGCCATCATCCTGCCTAGCTGTCCGCCGCCTATTATGCCAATCATTTTTGGTGGTAGGATTTTTTTAAACAAGCTGCTCACTACTTTCCAACACCTGCAAGCGTGTCTTTTCTCTCTTTTCCGCGAGGCGATAAGCAATCTGTTCGTCAAAGGCACCGAGCATCTGTGAGGCTAAAAGGCCTGCATTCGTTGCACCAGCTTTTCCGATTGCCACTGTTGCAACAGGCACACCGCCTGGCATCTGGACGATCGATAGCAGGCTATCGAGACCGTTCAGGCTTTTGGATTGAACAGGAACCCCGATTACAGGCAAGGTGGTTTTGGCTGCGACCATTCCAGGCAGATGCGCTGCTCCACCCGCTCCGGCAATAATGACCTTTAAGCCTCTTGTACGAGCCTGCTCAGCATAGTCAAACATCAAATCCGGTGTGCGATGTGCCGAGACGACCTTCTTCTCGTATGGTATATGTAATTCATCCAGCACCTCGCAAGCATGCTTCATCGTTTCCCAATCTGAAGTGCTTCCCATGATAACTCCAACTAATACGTTCATCCTGTTCCATCCTTTCAGGTGCTGTTTTTTTTTGAAAATAGGAAAAGCCCAGCATGGATCGCCCCCTGCTAGAGGGAAAGCGATCCACCTGGGCTCCTGTCATAACAAAATAAGCCTTTGCCATAACAAACATAGATGATCGTAACTTCCCCTCATAGTCCGACCAATTTACGGCGGTCAGGTAGAGACTTATGGGCCATATTCCCAAAATTATATGAGGTTTCATTATTTCGTTGTTATCTACGTTTATCTTATCGGCAAATTCGGTTTTTGTCAACGGATATCATGAACATTAAGGTCTATTTATGAAATAATGTTCGTATTTTGGTGTTATTTTTCCACCAATTTACCTTCAAATATGATTTTTTTGCCAATTGGTAGTATTTCTTTATGTCCATCCTTTACCACCTCTTGGAAGATCGGTTCTTCCATTCTCCGTGATGGCTTGTACCCCTCTTTTTCCATACGGTCGAGGCACTGGCCTATGCTTTCGTTTTCCATTACTTCAAAGCTTCGTTTTCGCGGCGTCTTGCCCATTCTTTGATTTTCCTTTCCTTCACAGCTTTTACCCAGAACCCGCCATGGATTGTTTTCGGTTCATACGCAATGATGAATGCTTTCGGGTCGTATTCCTTTATTGCATGGTATAAGCTTACTTCATATTTTCTCGGCGTTAAAATCTGCATCGCCATGCGGTCACCTTCGAGGCCATTCGCCTGCCAGTTTGTCACCCCATAGCCTTTTTCCCTTAAAAGCCTTGGCAGATCTTTGTCATACTCTTTGGTAATCACGTTGACGGTCGTATAGCCGAGTGCCAGTTTCTCCTCGATCTTCATCCCGACAATCACACCAATTCCATATCCTAACGCATAGGCGACCAGATTTTGTATCTCGTTCAGATTATCCAACACAAGCCCAAGGCCGACGACATAGATCACGACTTCCACCATACTGATCCCTGCCGCCAAGTAGCGCTGCCCTTTTAGCGTAAGAATCATCCTTATAGTAAAAAACGACACATAGACAATATTTATTAAAATGATGATTGCTACCATAACAAAGCTGTTTTCTAGCAAAATTTTCTGCCTCCTAGTTGCAAATTCAGTTACTAATTGTACGGGAATCTGCTATTACATGTAAACACCAAAAGCAAATTAATTGGACCATTGCCCTATAAATGGTAGGCTTGTATAGTTGTCCTTTTGGAGACAAATACTTTTAGAAGAGAGAAGTGATGATCATTTTTAAAGGAGTGAAGACAAATTGAAGAAAACAACCCCTGTATTTATTGTTTCTATTATCGTTGCAGTCTTATTCATCATCTGGGGTGTTCTGCCTTCCAGTATGCTTGGTAACGCAAGCCTGAATGCTGTTACAGGCGATGTCCAGAGCTTCATTGTAGAGAAATTTGGATGGTTCTACTTATTGACCGCCACCTTTTTCCTATTATTTAGTGTTATTCTTATATTCACTAAGTACGGCCGCATTAAACTTGGCAAGGACACGGATGAACCGGAGTACGGTTATCTGACCTGGTTCGCCATGTTATTCAGTGCCGGTATGGGTATCGGATTAGTATTTTGGGGTGCCTCAGAGCCGATGTATCATTTCTATGCCCCACCAACAGGTGAAGGGCAAACTGCTGAGTCAGCCCGGGTAGCAATGCGCTATTCATTCTTCCACTGGGGGTTCCACCCATGGGCCATCTATTCGGTGATTGCCCTGGCGCTGGCCTACTTCCAATTCCGTAAAGGAACACCAGGTGTCATCAATCAGATCCTGCGTCCGATTTTTGGCAACAAGGTGGATGGAAAAATCGGTGTATTCATCAACTTCATCGCAGTCTTTGCGACCATTTTCGGTGTGGCTACCTCACTTGGTCTTGGCGCCATTCAAATTAGTGGAGGACTTTCGAGCATCACGCCTGCTATCACGAACAATATCGCGACGCAGCTTGTGGTGATACTGGTCGTGACGGTTCTGTTCATGCTCTCTGCACAGACTGGCCTTAACAAAGGAATCAAATATTTGAGCAATCTGAATGTCATCCTGGCAATAGGATTGATGTTGTTCCTGCTTTTTGCCGGTCCTACCAACTTTATTATGGACCTGTTCACGACAACAGTCGGAGGATATCTGCAAAGTCTTCCTTCCATGAGCTTCAGAATGTTTCCATTTGATCTGGACAACACATGGGTACAGGACTGGACCATTTTCTACTGGGCATGGTGGATCGCATGGGCGCCATTTGTCGGCACTTTCATTGCCCGCATCTCCAAAGGCCGGACCATCCGTGAGTTTTTACTTGGCGTACTTCTGGTTCCAACGATATTCGGTGGACTTTGGTTCTCCGTATTCGGAGGATCAGCCATTTTCCTGGAGTATTTCAATGACATCCCGGTATACAGCGTCATTGAATCACAAGGAATGGAAGTTGCCTTGTTCTCTGTCCTGCAGAATTACCCGCTTGGCATGATTATGTCAGGATTGGCGATATTCTTAATCTGTACGTTCTTTATCACATCAGCCGACTCTGCGACCTTTGTTCTGGGAATGCAAACGACCAATGGAAGCTTGAACCCGCCTGGATCTGTGAAATTCACATGGGGTATCATCCAATCAGCGGCAGCAGCCATCCTGCTATGGACAGGCGGCCTCGAAGCGTTGCAAACCGCCTCCATCATCGCCGCCTTCCCATTTGCCATCATCATGATCCTGATGGTGTTCTCGCTGATCAAGGCATTTAAAGACGAAAGATTTACAGAAATAAAACCTGATGAACGGAAGATGAAATAACATTGAAAGGGGCCTGACCCTCAACGCTTTAAAGCGTTGAGGGTCAGGCCCCTATTTCTATTCTTCTATTTCACCTTCCTTACCTTCCCATACAGCACAGCCGCAGGAATGATCAGTAGTCCACTGAGGACGATCGCGCTTCGGATGTAATATCTGGTTGCGATAACTCCGACAAATGGTCCCCCCAGTCCTTGGCCAACGGCGTTTCCCTGCCCCATGATGGAAAGGACCGTTGCCCTCGAACCGCTTTCGAGCTGCTGATTCAGCCATGTCTGGTAGATCGGAGCTGTAATGGAACCGATGATCCCAAGCACCCAGAAGCTGAAGATTGCCCAATAGAAGGATGGAGCGAGGCCGAAAATGACAGTGAAGACTATTTGACCAAGCGTGAAAAAGAACAAACTGTTTCGTATGACACGGGACCTATTCACATCAAATTTCCGCTGATACCATTCCATGGCCCCGATGCTGATCAGGGTACCGACGAAGTGGATAATGCCGAACCAGACAACCGGACTTAAGTCCCCTATCCTTGGAAAGGCATAGGCCTCCAACAGATGCGCTTCCCATAGACGGTCGAAGCCTTCCGAAGCGGCTCCCATCAATACCGTAACAAGGAGAAGCATCCAGAGAACCGGCTTCTTTTTGATAAAACCGATTCCTGAAACAAAAGTGGATTTCATGGCACGGAACGGCATTTCGATCGCTGCCGGTGCTCTGTCAAACCTTTCTTCTTTCATAAAGAAACATAGGAAAATCCCCAGTAACACGTAAATGCATCCCCCAACTATATAAGGAAGATTCAATGCGATGCCGGCCAATACGACACTTCCCACGATTCCGATAAGACTTGCAACTAGACGAAGCTGATTGGTTCTCACAAAAATGGCAGCTATTGTCTCCTCTCCCGCTTCATCCGCAAGCCATGCCTGATCGGCTCCGCTTAGGAAAGTCTCACCGAGTCCGCGGATTATCTCCGCCACTAATAGGGATGCGAAAATAGCCAAAGCCCCAAATGCGAATGCATCCGTAAAATAAGGGATCGAGCCCTCCAATATAAACGCACCGCCAAGTATAAAGGTCGCAGTGATAATCGAAAACCTTCTACTATAGGTATCCGCCACCACGCCGGTTATCCCCTCAAAAAGGATGATCGTCATCTCAAGGACAGTCCCGATGAGAATGAGCTGAAAGGGATTTAACCCAAGCTCTTCGATATAGTAAATGGCATAGGTGGTGAACATAATAGCGCTCGCAAGCGAGATCAAAAAATGCATCGTGTAATAGATATGCTTTGTTTCAAGTGAATTCATTGTTACCTACCTTCCAATAAGTAACAACACTTCTTCATTTATGTTCCATGCTGTTACTTATTATTTTGTCGTTTCCCCTGTGTATTGTTTATGTGCACATGTAAAGTTTTTTGACATGTTAAACACCTCCAATCTGAAATATATCAAAATTGGAAACCTTTGTATTCAAAAATATTTCGACATACTTTAAGTAGGCACTTACCCACTTTCCGTTGCATAGGCTAAGGGAAAGATGATATTGGAAGAAAGGAAGCGTGATGCGTGATGATGCCTTTTAATCAATTTAAGAATATGGGGGATTGGCGCAAGCAATGGGATCAGTTTTTCGGGGATGAATTCTGGAATGGATTTGAGCCATATTTCCAGAACATGCAGACCCAGACGAACCTCTATAAAAAAGAAAATGAACTATTATGTGTCATGTGTCTCCCTGGGCTGGTCAATCCGGAGCAAGTGCAGCTCTTCATCCGGCCGCAGCAGCTCGAGGTAAAAGGACAGATCAACCTGGGGATCCAAGGCTACGAACTAATCGAGGAAGGCATCACCCAGGGCGACTTCCAGCGCAGCTTCGAACTACCCTTTCCAGTCCGGGATGACAAAGTCGACGCCACCTACGAAAACGGCCTCCTCTACATCCAACTCCACCGCCACATCCCAAGCGACACAAAAAAACAAATCATCATCCAGCACGGAATAAAAAAAGGATAAAAAACCCTGTGGAGGGGCCAGACCCCCACAGGGTTTTTCTTATTTATGTCGAATAATATCAGGTTGGTCCATTTTTTTAATTTCACATATTTTTTATTTTTAGTTGAACGATATTATATTTAGGAGCGTCTCATGGTTGACGCATGGAAAGGAGGCATCCAGTTGGAGCAGGAAGATGATGTTTCTCTAATAAACAAAGCGATATCCGGGAACGGTGATGCTTTTACGCTGCTGTTTCAGCGCTATTATACTTTTTTATATAAATATCTTTTGAAGCTAACCCTGAATGAAGATACCAGCAGCGAACTGGCTCAGGAAACGATGGTCAAATGCTATCAAAACCTTGCCTCCTACAAAGGGGAAGGGAAATTCTCCACATGGATGATCTCCGTTGCATCCCGGTTGTACATCGACACCATCCGTAAGAAAGAGCGGGAAAAGAAGAAAATCACGAGAATCATGCACACCTTATCCAGACAGCTGAACTGGAATTCCCAAAACAGTGGGATGGAATGGAGCGATACCTTTACAGACTTCAATCAGCTGGATGGGAAAGTCCGAACCCCCATACTCCTAAGGCACTATTACGGCTACACCTATGAGGAGATTGGAAACATGCTTGGAATCAAACCTGGAACGGTAAAGTCACGGGTCCACAATGGAATCAAAATGCTGCGAAAGGAGTGGGAAGTCGATGAGTAGACAGGATAATGAAAAAGACAACACAATATCAAAGCTCCAAAAGGACTGGAAACAGCTTGATGAACTTGGGACGCCTCCTATCCCCACTTTGGAAACATTGAACGAACAGCTTTACGCCGCAAAAGTCGAAAGAAAAAGAGCATTTCACAAAGAATTGAGCATATTCATCATAACGGCGCTTGTCATCCTGACTGCATTGACTGCGGCAGTCCTGCAAGCACCAACCATCTTTATCGTCACGCAAGTATCCGCACTGATCGTGGCACCAATCATTTTCTATGTGTTAACCAAAAGAAACCAGGAAGGCCGCATCCTATCATGACCGATAAAGAATTATACATTCTACTGCCGCTGCTCATTCCCGTTCTTTTGACACAAAGCATCCTACTATTCATCGATGCAAAAAAGAAAGGAAGCTACGCCTGGTTCTGGGGAATATGGGGACTTATCCAGTTTCCCATGCCAACCTTGTTTTACCTCTTGTTCGTCATATTGCCTTACCATAGAAAAAAGAAAAAGGAGCTGTGAATATCATGGAATTAAACTGGGCTATTGTCACACCGATCATTATACTGCAAGCAATACTCACGATTGCTGCACTTGTAAGCTGCATCAAGCAGGAAGAAACAAACGGACCTAAATGGTTGTGGATCATCATTATACTTTTCATCAACATCCTCGGTCCGATCCTATATTTTGTTGTTGGACGAAAAAACTAGATAGGGGCGAAGTTCGTGTTAGTAGAAGTTAAACAATTAACCAAAACATATAAACAGCATCAAGCAGTGAAAGGCATTTCCTTTCAAATTGAAAAAGGGCAATGTGTCGCTCTCCTCGGTCCTAATGGCGCAGGAAAGACGACCTCCCTCCAAATGCTCGCCGGACTCCTGACACCTACTTCCGGCACGATTCAATTTCCGGAGCATACAAAAAAGGACTATCGCGAGCTGATCGGCTTCCTGCCGCAGCATCCTTCCTTCTTTTCCTGGATGACGCCCAAGGAGTTTCTGCAATTTGCCGGCAAGCTTTCACATTTGCCTAAAAAACAGTTGGCGGTCAGAATTGACGAAGTATTGGAGTTTGTCAGCCTTACAGAAGTGAAAAATAAAAAGATCGGTGGCTTCTCCGGTGGGATGAAACAGCGCCTCGGGTTGGCGCAGGCCCTCCTGCATGACCCCGAGCTTCTCATTCTCGACGAACCGGTATCGGCGCTTGATCCGAACGGGCGACGTGATGTACTAAGAATCCTGGAAGAATTGAAAAGCAAAATGACCATCCTTTTCTCCACCCATGTACTCCACGATGCCGAACAGGTTTGCGACAGCGTAATCATGCTGAAAGACGGGGAAATCAAATGGGACGGCAGTTTGGCTTCCTTAAAGGAGAACCACTCCACCTCCGCCATTAGGATCAAAACGGCAGAATCAATGGAACAGACCTTTAACGGAATCCCGAGCCTGACCCATATCGACTACCAGGATACCCATACTGCGACCCTTTACTATGAAGAAACATCCTTCAGCACCCATCAACTTTTAAGCAGATTAGTAGAAAATAGAATGACCCTATTACATTTTGAAAAACTACAAGATTCCCTAGAGGATGCGTATATGAAGGTGATGAACTCATGAGAAATTTCCTGACCTTATTACAAAAAGAACTGACAGAAAGCCTCCGTAACGGAAAATGGATCTGGCTTCCGATCGCCATCATCCTGATCGGCATCAGCCAGCCAATCACTACCTATTACATGCCACAGATCCTGGAATCTGCCGGCAACCTGCCTGAAGGGGCAGTCATTGAAATACCGACTCCTTCAGGAGAAGAAGTGCTGGCATCCACCTTAGGGCAATTCGGTACGATCGGGACCCTCTTATTCGTTCTAGGGTCCATGAGTGCCATATCAACGGAAAGGCAAAACAGCTCCCTGACACTTGTGATGGTCCGTCCGGTCAGCCCTTTCCAATACATCGCAAGCAAATGGGCTGCCCAGCTGATTATTGCGCTGGTCTCATTCATCGCCAGCTATGTACTTGTCTGGTATTATACGAATCTATTATTCAATCCTGTCGATTGGAAACTCATGCTCTCCAGTCTCGGCATATACAGCCTATGGATCCTATTTATCATATCAATTACCACACTTGCAGGAACCTTACTTAAAGCATCCAGCGGAATCGCCGGAATCAGCATCAGCCTTCTAGCCGTCCTATCCGTTTCATCCGGATTGTTCACCAGATTTATGGAATGGAGTCCGACAAACCTGAGAAGCCATGCATCCGGGGTCCTCATGAACGGGGAGCTATTGGACAATGGTCTGCTGGTGATTCTCACCACAGTTGGATTGTCGTTAATATTTGTTTTGTTTGCCACTTTTAATTTCAAGAGATTCGAACAATTTTAAAAAAGGGCGGTTGCTTAGTTGGCAACCACCCTTTTTAGATTTTCCAACCGACTTATGTAATCTTCAATTTCCCTTTTATTTTTCAGTACAATGATGTTTTTCCCTTTTCCGTATTGGCGGAATCGCTCTCTCATCTTTTTTTTACGAGGATAATAGGTGCTATAAATGAATTTTATGAACGTCCACTCCATCTTTTCCTTGCAGCCAACCCCCATGTCGGGCCTTGTCTTGCCCAGGTTTGTCAGCCAGCGCTTGATCACCCGGTACAAGCACGTATACAGTGGAATTTCCAGGTATATCATCGTATCCGCATACTCTGCCCTGATATCAAAAGTACCGGTGTAGTTCCCTTCGATGATCCATTCCTGCTTCTCGTCAACTATCTTCTGCTGTGCTTGTCCAAATTCCTCAATACTTGCCTCCACCCAATTCGGCTTCCAAAAAAGTCGATCCAGATGATGCACCTCAATCCCCAATGCCTCTCCCAACCTCCTCGCAAACGTAGACTTCCCAGCACCTGCAGACACCCCTATAACCATAATCCGTTTAATGGAAATCCCTCCCTTTGTTGTAGATTATTAGTATAGCCTAATTTATCGTTTGTGGCGACAAGTAACCTGACCACACCAGTGCCTGGCCCCTCCCTCCACCACCCAACCTCTTTCTCCCCAAAACAAACAAAAAGGGGCATGCCACTGATTAGTACCGCCCCCTCACCACTCTCATCTAAAGAACAATAAATAAACAAACCAACTTCCACACCACACTAGTGCCTGGCCCCTCCACCAACCACCCAACCTCTTTCTCCCCAAGACAAAAAAGAGGGGCCTGGCACTACTCAGCACCGCCCCCCACAACAACCTATTCAAAAAACAAAAACCAAAACAAAAAAAAGACCAGCACCTAAGCACTGATCTTCTCTCTAAACTTGCCTGGCAACGTCCTACTCTCACAGGGGGACAGCCCCCAACTACCATCGGCGCTGAAGAGCTTAACTTCCGTGTTCGGTATGGGAACGGGTGTGGCCTCTTCGCCATCATTACCAGACATATTCAGTTGAAGGATGTTCCTTCAAAACTAGATAACGTTTTTCTTATCAAGATTCACAAATGTCGTTCATTGTTTTTGGGTTAAGTCCTCGATCGATTAGTATTCGTCAGCTCCACATGTCGCCATGCTTCCACCTCGAACCTATCTACCTGATCATCTTTCAGGGATCTTACTTGCCGAAGCAAAAGGAAATCTCATCTTGAGGGGGGCTTCATGCTTAGATGCTTTCAGCACTTATCCCGTCCGCACGTAGCTACCCAGCTATGCCTTTGGCAAGA